>DATBTE010000034.1:0-7718 GCA_036559425.1 Pseudobdellovibrionaceae bacterium
CTTGGAATACTTCCCACTTCGTGGCGAAGAAAATAGAGTGGATGGTGTGGTTGTGGTTGCCTCTGATATCACTTCATTAGTTGAGGCTCGCAAACAAGCTGAGAACGAAAAACAGCACGCGAAACTCATAATAAATATCGTTCGCAGTAAAAACGAAATGGGCCGATTTATTCGTGAGGCACAAATGCTTTTAAAAGAGTTGCATCAAGCGACCCAGGTTTCTCAACCGAATTTGAATTCTGAAATCATTTTCCGCTGCCTCCACACCCTCAAAGGAAATTCGGCCCTCTTTTCAGTGCATACAATGGCAGAGACCTGCCATCATGCAGAGACCCGTTTGGTCGAATATAATGAGAATAAAACTCCCGCCAACGCGGAATTATTGAAGAGCCAGTGTCAGGTTGTGGAATTGCAATTTGATATATTTCTCGCTGAGATCAAAGAAATATTAGGTTCTACAATCGTGTCGAATGAACGCATGTTAGAAATTCCCGTCTTACAGATCAATAATTTGCTTGAGAAGTTAAGCGAGATACCTCAGGCTAAAGCCATTGCAGAAAATACTTTTGGATATTTACTTTATGAGCCTATCAAAAACTTCTTTGACCCTTATAAAGAGGTTTCTTACAAAGTAGCCCAAAGTGAAAACAAAATTATCCGCAACATAGAATTTAAGAATAATATGATCCCGGTAGTTCCTGAAATTTATGGTCCCCTGTTTGCCGCCTTTGTTCACGCCTTCCGCAATGCCGTGGACCACGGAATCGAAACCCCGAAAAATCGTCAAAAAGCAGGTAAACCTGAAGGCGGAGAAATCCTGGTCACATTTGAACGCCAAGATCTGCCCACTCCAAAACTGAAAATTTCTATAAGTGATGATGGCCAAGGCATAGATCCTCAAAAAATTCGCGCTAAGCTAGCCCGTCATGGCTTAGAGGCTACAACAGAATCCGACACTCAAGTGATTCAACATATTTTTGATTCGCAATTCTCCACCAAAGAGACCATCACCCAAACCTCAGGCCGTGGTATAGGTATGGACGCCATCAAATACGAGGCACATCAATTAGGCGGAAGTGTGTGGGTAGAATCCGTTATCGGCAAAGGTTGCACTCTTATTGTTGAAGTCCCTTATCAGACAAAGATCCCCGCTAAAAAAGCGGCTTAAAATGAAGCCGTGATTGCAAAATCTTTTTACATAAAAAATAACATTTCTAAAGTTGTGTTTTTTCGTCATTTTCCTCGACATCCAACTCAATCATGTTGATTCACTCTTTAAGGAAAATTTGTGAAGTTCGAGATATCTTGAGAGGATGAGTTCCAAGGAGCCATACAATGAACTCAAAAAAGATATTATTCTCATTATTCGCACTTATTCTAGGGACTGTGGGTTGCCAAAAAATGACAGCTGGAACAGACACTCAATTAGATTCCGCAAATAATGGTCTTGCCACGCGGTGCCCGTCAGCGACAGCCTATATCGATCCTTCTCTATTACAAATTGAGGGAACACCGGTAGCTCAGAAAGGCGACCAGGTAACTTATCAATTAAGTGAAGATCTAGGTTGCTCTCCTTCACAAAAAGTGAGTTGGACAACCATTGGAAATAGCCAAGCTGTAAAAGTGGGAGCTGCCATGACCTCCAGTTTTCAAAAGGCTGGAGAATATGTGGTGGTCGCTAAAATTGAAGGCAGCCAACCAACCAGCTCTCATTCAAGCGCTCCTACAACTTTCAAATCTACCTCTGATACCTCAAGCACAATTTCATTCAAAACAGTGGTGGTTTCAACTCAAGCTGTGATCTCAGGCCCGGACATTGCCATGGTGGGTTCTCCCGTTTCCTATAGCCTGGCGGTCCCAGCAGGTCTCGCTCTTAGATCTGCAGATTGGGACTTCGGCGACTCTTCCTCATTTGAAAGTAGTCTGGGCCCTGTGTCTCATACCTATGGCCGTCCCGGTCAGTACCAAATCTCCGTTAAGACAGTGGATTCGAATGGAGTGCAAAACCTCCTCACCCATCAGGTGAATGTCTTAATGATTCAGGATGGACTTGAGTGTGTATCAGATTTAGCCATCTCCGGTCCCGCCGAGGCCGTGGTTGGCATTCCTGTTTCTTTATCTTTATATATTCCTTCTTGCTTAACTTCAAAAATCACAGCTGTTAAATGGAATTTTGGAGACAACTCAACTTCAAATAACCAGAGTGTTCAACATACATACCAGAGCGTTGGCGACTATCAAATCGCTGTTCAAATTTTCATAGATTCTTCCCCAACTCCGTGGGTGACTTTAGTTCATGACATAAGTGCAAACCCTCCAACTCCGACTCCGACTCCAACTCCGGAACCAACTCCAATAAATCCAAATGCTTGCTCCACTGCTGGCGAAAAACGTTCGAGCCAAAGCGAACTCTATTCTGGAAACAGCGCTTGCGGTATAGATGGAATAAAAACCATGTCCTACCGTGATGTGACCGTTGAAGAATGCAAACTTACAAATAACGGTCTGGAATGGACTCAAGTCTCCAAAACTAAAGAACTCCAAAGTGAAGGCTCTTGCCAAGGCCAGTCTTGCACATTGCCCGATGGCTCTCTCCTGAAAAATGGTGGAAGTAAAATCTATTTTTCAACCTCCACTCCAACAGGGTCTTGCTCCAGCGCAAGCCAGATCCGTGCTTGTAACAATGGTGTTTTGAGCGGATCTTCCGAAGCTATTTACACTATTTGCCATGAGGGCTGCGGAGACTTTGGCTCCCATGGAACGACCAAAACCAACATCATTACTGGCGAGACGAATGTGGCGTTAACTTGTGAGTTTGGTGAACAAGGTTATTTCAGCGTCTTTAATCAAGTATCCGATCAGATTTGTAAAGAGGGCCAAATCGTAACTTCCAACACTCATCAAGGGGATATCAAAACTCAAGGCCTATGCCCTATTTACTCTTATGTTCCCTCTGAGCTTTGGACCTCTTGTTCCGCCGATTGCGGTGGCAAGCAATCGCGCCTCTTTACTTGTAAAGACGATAAGGGCATTGAAGCTCCAGCCGAGCGCTGCAAAGCGGCTCCCATCGAAGAGCGCCTATGTGATGGAAACCCAGCTGCCGTTACGAGAGAAGAACACGCTGTCACACAGGAAGAGGCTAATAGCTCTGAAAGGTGCCCTGCAAATCAAATTGGCGTCATTGCGAAATCACGAGAAGTCACTACAACGACAACTTTTGCTTGTATCGATCACAGTATCCAACAAGCGAAAGAAGAGATCAGTGCAAGTCCGTGGGTCAGCGAAAAATATTGCCGCACTTACGTCGCTCACCGTTGCTCAGGGGATAGCATAACCAATAACGAAGCAATCGCTCGCTATAAATGGATGGTGAAATGTCAGGATCAAATTCCCGTAGTGAAGGAATTCTTGGAACAATTCAAAGATTTAGGAGTAAAAATAGAAGGCAAAAAAGTGGAAATAGATACAAAAAGCAGAGTTCTTTATCCAACTTTCTTAAACCGGGCGACAAAACCTGAAAAAGTGTGGATCGCACCAAAAGTGGCGACAGCCAGCTGCTCAGTTCCTTCCACTATCTACATCGCTTCGGTCTGTGTATCTTCTTGCGCAACACCCGAGCAGCAAATTTTAGTTGATCAGCAACTCAAAGGAAGCCCTAAATATGTTTCTTTCATTGAAGCGCTGACTAAAAATTATCACTATGTTGCGACTTTAAAAAACGCTTCCTCGATGCACAGCAAATCCATTCAAAAAACAGCGGTGGACCAATGGGTGACCGAGCTCCTTGATGGCGACCATGATATTATCGAGTTTAAAATGAAATCGGGTCGCAGCCTTAGATTAACTCCTAACCATCCCCTTTTAGCCGCCGACGGTCTTATGAAGGCCGCAGGTGACTTCAAAGTAGGTGATAAATTAGTGGTCTTAGGTGGGGAACTAGATCCAATCCTATCTTTAGAACATATGAATCATTATGGTAAGGTTTATAATCTCTTCGTGAAATCGTCGGATATTAAGAAAAATATCGTGATCACAAATGGATATTTAAATGGAACCGCCTTCTTCCAAAATGAAGGAGCAGAGAACCTGAACCGAAAAATCTTCAAACACAATATGATTCAAGGGGTCTTCTCTAAATGAAAACAATAAAAATAGCCCTCGGCTTTGGCACCTTTGCTATTTTAGTTGGAGCTCTGATCCACAGAGCTCCTTCTTCTCACTTAACCACCTCAAGGAATATGAATGAATCACCTCGCCCACTTTTTTCCAAGTCGCAGAGGAAGGAGGAGGTCCTTCCTGCTTTGCCAATAGCGAACCCCAATGCCCCAGAGCAAAAAGTTGGCACCTCGATGGTGTTAAAGTCTTTTGAAGGAAAAAAAGATCTCGAAGGTTATCGCCTTCTCAGTAAAAAGATCTTTCTGACGAACCAGGAGAAAATCCAAATGCAAGATCTCCTTAAAAATGACGAAT
This sequence comes from Pseudobdellovibrionaceae bacterium, assembly GCA_036559425.1. Classification (GTDB taxonomy): domain Bacteria; phylum Bdellovibrionota; class Bdellovibrionia; order Bdellovibrionales; family Bdellovibrionaceae; genus JACMRP01. The sequence continues at coordinate 4,471 of DATBTE010000034.1, forward strand.
TCACCCGACAGCTCAAAAAACTTTTTACAGTTTCCAGCGAATACGACAACTTGGAAAATCAACAAAATATCGCCGTGGATTTTCTTTTGGCAGCTGCCACTGGTGAAAACGGCGCCCTCGCCAGTGAAATACTAAAGTCTATCATTCAGGATCCAGCGACTGAAAACGAAAGCCTGAGTAGGACCACTCGGGAAAACCTTGCGGGGGTAAAAGCGGAAGTGCTCTACAGATGGTCAGCGCAAGAGCCCTTGAAGGCCGCTGAAATGCGGCAATGGCTCCCCGGCCCTGTCAGCGAAAAAATCTGGAAAAACGTTTTAGCCCAACAAGAAATGAATCGCGCGGAATCCGCCATGGTGAAATAACTTGAGCTTAAGCTTTGTTATGTTTTTGGAATGCGGTCCTTAATTTGTCTTCGAAAACTTTTGCAGAAAAGGGCTTCACAATATACTGAGACGCGCCCGAAAGAACCGCCTCTGTCACCTGATCGCGCTCGGCTTCCGAAGTCAAAAGCACGAAGGGCAAATTCGCCCATTCAGCTTGGGCGCGCAGGTGTTTCAAAAGATCAATGCCCTTCATATGAGGCATGTTCCAATCTGAGATCACCAACTGAAAACTATTTCCTGGAGTGTTAAATTGAATCAGCAGACGAAGAGCTTCTTCACCATCACTGGCTTCTTGAATATTTTTAAAGCCCATAGCCTTCAGATGGTTCTTTACTAAATCTCTGATCGAAGCCATGTCATCAATAACCAAAATTCTTGTGTCCAGAGGAAACATAGCGATCTCCTAACTCTCTATATCTTTTAGTGTAGAGAGAGTCAGGGGAAGTGTACAAGTCACTCTTTGCTGTCTCGACTTAAGTTAGGGGTTAAAGCCGCTCGGCTCTTGAGTGAACCAAATATAATCTCCTCTAGGCCCATGAACGGCCGAGGGGCCTAGCTCCTGCCGCACTTCATCCAGCATAAGTCCATATGTATTTAGATAAGAAAATATGAGAGGCCTTTGGTGGGTCCTGGCTTCAATTCGATCCGGCAGCCCCCCTCCATAGCTGCCATGAAAATCCCCTACTACAATGAGCAAAACCTGATCCGGATGCCTTTGCATGAATTCAGCCGCCTTCCATGCCATGGTATCATCCCAGACACTTTGAGCGGCAAAATAGCGCTCACCGGCTTGCGCATCCGGCAAGTGAGGCATCATTGCCAGGAAGCGCTCTTTATAAGAATCTCGGCCCAATTGAAAATCTGGAGGCAGCATTTTCTGCTCCTCCGCTGTCAGTCCACCCAACCCGACTTTGGAGATTTTACCGGTCAAAGTGCGAGGGGCATTCAAAGCCAAGGTATATTCTCCCTGATCATAACGGGGGAATTGAGCCTGATCGCGATAAAAGTCAAAGGAGGGCTTTCCCCATTGAATCTTTTGAAGAAATTCGACTTCCGATAAGAGTCCACTGCGAAAGTCATTCACCAGGACTTGATCTGGATAATAGAAGAATTCCAGGCCTACTGAAAGCTTTAAGCCCCGAATTCGAAGAGCCCTCAACAACTCCATTTGCCCTTGTTGAGAGGACTTGAAGCCATGATTTTCCCCCATCACAATGATAGTCCCTGGCTGTATTCCTTGGACGATGGAAGATAAAGAAAGGCGATTTTGAGGATGGACACCGTCAAGAATTGGAATTTCTTGGGCACCGACGGAGAGAAAGCTCATAAGGAAGACTCCAAAAACTAAGATGGCATTCAAGGTTTAGCTCCTTAGCTCATTTTCATGGATTGGTTTTCAGGGACTGGCAAAATTAGCTGTAAATAGTCATTTTGGCTGTTGAAACTTACAAGGTCTTTTGTTACCTTGGGCCCCTTTAAAAGGGTATTGTGATCTGTGTATTTGACGCTATGCCCCACTTGTGACTAATGATAACTAACATTATTGTGACCCATACTGAACACGGAGAATATTATGGCAAAAAAGTCTGGAAGAATCATCATTACTCTTGAATGCACAGAAGCCCGCGCTGAAGGTAAACCTGTTTCTCGCTACACTACGACTAAAAATAAACAAAAAACTCCTGGTCGTATGGAGAAAAAGAAATACAACCCAAATTTGCAACGTCATACAGTCCATAGAGAGACTAAATAATCCATGATCCTGACCGATCAGGAAATTCTAGAGAATATGAAAAAGGGGTTCATTAAAGTAGAGCCCTACCTCAAAGAATGCCTCGGCACGAACTCTTACGATGTTCACCTGGGGAAAGTTTTAGGCGTCTATGTTGACAGCGTTTTAGATGCTAAAAAACATAATAAGGTAGAACTCTTTGAGATTCCTGAGGAGGGCATTATCCTGACTCCTGAAAATTTTTATCTCGGTGTGACCCAGGAATACACCGAAACCCTTAAGCACGTCCCTTTCCTTGAGGGAAAATCCAGCGTGGGTCGCTTGGGAATTGATATTCACGCCACCGCCGGCAAGGGCGATGTTGGATTCTGCAATTTCTGGACTTTAGAAATCTCAGTGAAGAAGCCTGTTCGTGTCTACGCGGGCATGCCAATTGGCCAACTGATTTATTTCGAAATCAAAGGCGAAGTCCTGACTTCCTACAAAAACAAATCCTCCGCTAAATACAACGACAAACAGGCCATTCCTGTGGAGTCCATGATGTGGAAAAATCGCTTTTAATTTAGAGACCGCATCCTGACAATCGGGGCTCTCGCCCCGAACCCAGAAAGATCGACCATCTACCGCTCTTACTGGATGAATTTTATACTTATTGTAGCCCATTTTTTTTCGAGCATTCCTTTTGGTGAACTTCCAATCAAACTTAATTTTCTCTTTATTCGTATTTTTGTTCCAAGCCTTTACTTTTCTACGCCGAGCTGCAAGGTCTGGAACTAGAGTTCGTCATACATACTGGCCAATAAAAATGCCAATCGTAGTTTCGCCTGATAGAGCCTACTGCACTCCGTTTTCGTGATTGCTTTGTGATTCAAACCTGCACAGTTCCTCAAACGGCAGTCCCGAGAGAGTACTCTCGAGACTCTTTGATAAAATTCGCAAAACTAAGGCTGACCTGGATGGTCAGCTTTTCTGGGGCTCGGGGACCAGTCTTCAACACCCTGTTAGTCCAAATACGGTCGCTTAGCACAAATGACCCATGCTCTATCATAAGTCTTATTAGCTTCAGATTCAGAGGTTTCATAAAGATAACCTTTATCAAAATAAAAGAAATAATGCTGAATTGCCTCCTCGTA
>DATBTE010000035.1:0-13642 GCA_036559425.1 Pseudobdellovibrionaceae bacterium
AGTTGTTGGTGGGGTTATCATTATTTTTAACTTTCTTCGTTATGGGTCCGGCTTTTAAAGAAGCCAACGAAACGGGAGTGCAGCCTTATCTCGCAGGGAAAATATCCCAAGATGTGGCGTTGGAAAACGCTTTATCTCCTTTGCGTAAATTCATGTTCCGCCAGACACGCGATACTGATTTGGGTTTATTTTTAAAACTTGCCAAAATTGAAGCCCCAAAAACCCGCGCGGATGTACCGACAATTGTTTTGGTACCGGCGTTTGTAGTTTCCGAGCTAAAAACAGCTTTTCAAATTGGTTTTATTATCTTTTTGCCATTTCTGGTGATTGATATCGTTGCTTCCAGCGTCTTAATGGCCATGGGTATGATGATGTTACCACCGGTGGTGATCTCGTTGCCTTTTAAAATCATGCTTTTTGTTTTGGTCGATGGCTGGGGTCTTTTAATTGGTTCTATGGTTAAAAGTTTCGGGTAGGAGCAATTTGTGACAGAAGAAATTATTATTAAGTTGGGCCAGGATGCTCTTCGAACCACGGCAATGTTGGCCGCCCCCATGTTGCTCAGCACCTTAGTGATTGGATTGGCCGTGAGTATTTTTCAAGCGCTCACTCAAATCAATGAGTCTACTTTGACATTTATTCCAAAAATGGTGGTGGTGGCTTTGGTATTTGTGCTGGCTGGTCCATGGATGATGGATGTTATGAGCAGCTACACGATCACCTTATTTGAAAACATCGCAACAATTGTACGGGAATAGAGGAGAGTTCATTGTTTTATACAATGTCTGAAGCACAAGTGGTCATGTTCGGACTCATTTTATTGAGGATGATTTCCTTTGTGGTGTCTTCGGTTGTATTTGGTTCCGGTACTATCAGTGCACCGGTGAAGATTCTTTTGTCCTTGGTTTTATCAATGGTGGTGCTGCCAAGCATTCACTTGGGACCGGCTGATTCCGCACGTCTGGTAGAGGACGTGGTGTTGCTTTCAGCCCGTGAGATATTTATCGGATTGAGTCTGGGTTTTTTAACTCGTCTGTTCTTTTTCACCATCGGAATGACAGGGGAGTTAATTTCTGTTTCCATCGGATTGGGACAGGCGCAAATTTTCAATCCCATGATGGGATCGAATAGCAATACGGTGGAACAATTTTACAGCACCATCGCCACCCTCATCTTCTTCGCGGCAAACGGACACCATCTTTTGATCAGTGCTATTGCGCAAAGTTATGAGTTGGTTCCGTTAGCGCAAATGAAACTAAATGTGGGTCCTTATGCGGAGATCGCCACTTTCACTCAAGATATGATGGTCATGGCCATCAAGATGTGCGCCCCCATTCTGGGCGCGGTGATGATCACCAATATCGCAATGGGGGTCTTGGGCCGCGCAGTTCCTCAAATCAACGTATTGGTTACGAGTATGCCAGTCACATTGATGTTGGGTTTTATTTTAATGTTTTTATGCATCCCGCTTCTGGTGACTGAAATGCACGGGATATTGGATTTGACACATACGAAAATGATGTTGGTGATGAAAGCCTTAGCGTTCTAGGAAGGAACATTAGGTGGCAGAGGAGCAAGACGAAAAAACAGAACAGGCGACGGATGCCCGGAGAGAGGACTTCCGACGCCGTGGTCAAGTGGCGCACACGAAAGAGTTGGCGTCGTGCTTGCTATTGCTGGCATCGGCTGGGGGCGTCTTTGTGTTAAGCCGATTTTTCTTTCAAAATATTCACGATGTTTTCACCTATTCCTTTGGTCCTCAACTGGTCACTACCATTCGTTCTGGAAATTTTACGGAGGCCTTGAGATTTAGCGGAGAGAAGATGTTCATGTTGATAGCTCCCGTGATGGCTGTTGCCGGAGCAATAAGCCTGGCGGCCACCGTATTGCAGATAGGCCTTCTGCAGGTGGAAGATGCCATGAGCCCCGACCTTAACAAACTGAACCCTCTGGAGGGATTCAAGCGTGTCTTCAGCTTGAGAGCTTTAGTCGAGGGTTTGAAATCCTTTTTAAAACTCCTTTTTATCGGCATCGTTTTATATTTCCTTTTAAAATCTGAGGTTTCAAAGATCCCTTATCTTGTGAGCTATTCAATAGAAGGAATTTTTCAATATATCGGTGGCATCGTGGTCCGTTTATTCGGCGGCATTGGATTAATGATGTTGATGCTTTCCCTAGGGGATTATTTTTTCCAACGTTGGAATCTTGAAAAAGAAATGATGATGACCAAGCAAGAAGTCAAAGAAGAGTCGAAATCCCGAGAGGGGGATCCGATGATCAAATCACGCATCCGCCGTTTGCAAAGGGAGCGCGCAAGCAAAAGGATGATGGAGGCCATTCCTAAAGCCGATGTAGTTATCACTAATCCGACTCATATTGCTGTGGTTTTGAAATATGATGCCAATCTCCCGGCTCCGCAAGTGATTGCCAAAGGCGCGGACTTGATCGCTGAAAAGATCAAACAAATTGCTCGTGAACATAATATCCCTATTATGGAGAATAAGCCTCTGGCCAGAACCATCTACAAAACTCTGAAAATCGGTCAAGTGATTCCACGCGAACTTTTTGTCGCCGTGGCAGAAGTTCTTTCCTATGTTTATAAGTTACGTAAGAAGGCGAGAAGATAATGGAAGAGCTGTTTCAGTTCATGAAAAAATTCGAGAAATTTACTAAGAACACGGATCTGTTCATTGCCTTTGGACTTCTCGGGATTTTGGGAGTCATGATTATTCCGCTCCCGCCAATGATGCTGGATATTGCCTTGAGTTTTTCTTTGTCTTTGAGCCTTTTAATTTTAGTTGTTTCTATTTATGTGAAACGTGCCCTTGATTTTACTTCTTTTCCGTCACTTCTTTTAATGACGACCCTGTTTCGACTGTCGATGAACGTAGCCACCACCCGTTTGATTTTAACCCATGGACACGAAGGCCCCCATGCCGCAGGCGGTGTTATCGAGGCCTTCGGTAACTTCGTTGTCGGTAATAACTACGTCATTGGTATTATCGTATTTATGATTTTGATCGTGATTAACTTTATAGTTATCACCAAAGGTTCCGGGCGTGTCGCTGAGGTTGCCGCACGTTTCACTTTGGATGCAATGCCAGGAAAGCAAATGGCCATCGATGCCGACTTAAATGCCGGCTTAATTACCGAAGCCGACGCTCGCAAGCGTCGAAAAGAGATTGAGCAGGAAGCCGACTTTTATGGAGCCATGGATGGTGCCAGCAAGTTTGTTCGCGGAGATGCCATCGCCGGCATCATTATTACAGTTATTAATATTGTTGGTGGTCTTTTAATTGGTGTGATTCAAAAAGGCCTCGATGTCGGCATCGCTGCCAAATACTATACCATGTTAACCATCGGTGACGGTCTCTTAGCGCAGATCCCCGCACTCATTATTTCTACCGCAGCCGGTATTATCGTGACTCGAAGTTCAAGCACCGATGAGGACATGGGAACCGAAGTCTCAAGCCAACTTTTGGCAAATCCTCGCTCTGTGGCGATTGCAGCCTCGGTCATTGGTCTCTTGGCTTTAGTTCCGGGTCTTCCCACCATTCCGTTTTTAACCATGTCTTTGGGATTAGGGATGCTGTCCTGGGTGATTCGACGTTATCAATTGGAAAAAGAAAATAATGAAAAGAAAAAAAATGAATCAGCGGCAGCGGCTCCGAAGAAGGAAAATATAGAAACGATGTTGCCTTTGGATTTAATTGAACTCGAAGTCGGTTATGGCCTGATCAATATTGTGGAGTCTGATAAGAGTGGAGATTTGCTGGAACGTATAGTCAGTATTCGCAAACAGTTCGCTTTGGATCTAGGGATCGTAGTACCAAGTATTCACATTCGTGATAATTTACAACTAGCCCCAGGAGAATACCGAGTCCTTATTAAAGGGAATCGCGTCGCTGGGGGCTCACTCCGTCCTGAGTTCCTGTTGGCGATGGATCCAGGTAATGTCATAGAACGCATTGAGGGCCTTGCTACCAAAGAGCCCGCATTTGGACTTGATGCTCTATGGGTTTCTCCAAATCGCAAAGAGGAAGCCGAGATGGCCGGTTATACGGTGGTGGATTTGCCTACTGTTATGGCGACGCATTTGACTGAAATCGTTCGTACCCATGCCCATGAACTTCTGGGGCGTCAAGAAGCCTCGGTCTTGGTCGATAACTTTAAGAAAACCCATCCAAAAGTGGTGGAAGAATTGATCCCCGATCAATTGACACTGGGATCCGTCGTCCGAGTTCTTCAGGGCCTGTTAAAAGAGCAGGTTTCCATTCGGGATATGCTGACTATTTTTGAGACTCTGGCGGATGAAGCTCCTCGAAATAAGGATATAGAAGTGCTCACTGAGAATGTACGTAAAGCCCTGGCTCGCTCTATTACAGCGAAATACACTACGGATATGGGAAATATCCCAGTCATGACTTTACATCCAGTCATTGAGGAATTGATTGCGAACTCGCTGCTGCAAACTGAACAGGGAGTACAATTGGTGATGGATCCAAATACGGCCCATCGTTTGATAGGAGAGATCGCTCGTACGGTTGAAACCCATCCGGAGATCGCAGGGCAGCCGATCTTATTGACCAGCCCGACCTCGCGGCGACACTTGTTTAAGTTGACTCACAGATTCATACCCCAGTTGGTCATTTTATCTCATAACGAATTAACCTCCGATGCTCATGTACAGTCGGTGGCTTTGGTGGAGTTAAACCATGCAAGTTAAGAAATTTGAAGCTCGTACCATGAAAGAAGCTCTGGAAATGGTCAAAGCGGAGCTGGGGCCTGAAGCGATTATTCTTTCAGCCAGGGATAATAATAAAACCTATGGTCTAGTTGGTGATGGCAGTGTCGAGATCACCGCTGCGGTCTCGGATGAGACTCTGCAAAGAAAAAAGTTCACGGAAGCTCGTATGCGTGAGCAAGAGAAAGTGAAGTTCAATCAAAGTTCCGCGCGTTCACAAAAAGAGTTGATTGAAAAAATGGTCAATAAACATTTGGAAAAAAACAAAGCTCCCCGTGCAATCACTTCCCAACGTTACGCTGAGATTGATGAAGAAAATCTCAATGTGGGGGTACACGCAGTGGCGAAGCAGGCATTGGCTTCAATGAGGAATCAAGCCGCGCAGATGGCGAGTGTTCAGCCAACACCCAAAGCGGTGTTGCCAGCGGTGAAGGTGTCGGAATCGTCAGAGATGCAGTCTTTAAAAAGTGAAATTGCGAATCTAAAACAAGTTCTAGCCCATTTTCAAAGCGTTCCTCAGAGATTTATTCAAGGGCATCCAGGCGCGGAATTCGGACTTCCTTATGATTTGAGTTTCGTTTTTGAAAAGTTGACCCACGCCGGCGTCGCCGCAGAAATCGCCGCTGATATGTGTGCCCGTGTGCAAAAGGATTTACCTTCTCTGAAATTGAAGAATCATTCCCTGGTGGAAGGTCGGGTGGCCAGACAGATCTTGGATACCACAAAAACCGTGGCTCTCGATGAAACGATGAAAGCGAAGGTTCACTTGTTTGTCGGAGCGGCAGGCTCTGGAAAGACCACAACCCTTGTAAAAATGGCGAGTCATCTGGTGGTGCGCCAAAATAAAAAAGTGGCCATTCTCTCGGCGGATACTTTTAAAGTCGGAGCTTCTGATCAAATGAGAATCTATGCCCAGATTTTAAATGTACCTTTTACTGTAATCCGTCATGCCAGTGACTGGTATCATATTATGAACTATATGAATAGTGTCGACTATATTCTGGTGGACTATCCGGGACTGAGCCTTCGCAATGCCGAGGAGGGTATGAACCTGAAGCATTTAATGCCTCCAGCGACGCTTTATCCACGGATTCATCTGGTGCTTTCGACTTTGGCAAAAGATCAAGATGTGACGGAGCTGGGACGACGTTACTCCGTTTTGGATTACCAAGATGTCATATTCACCGGTCTTGATGAATCCGTACAGCATGGAACTATTTATAATTTCATGAAACGTTTTGATATACCCCTTCACTCTTTTGGCATTGGTTCCCGAGTCCCCGAGGACTTCGAGTTCGCCACGAAAGAGCGGGTCCTTGATCTATTGTTTAAAATCACTCAAGCGAAAAAACAGGAACAGCAGACACTATGAAATACAATGGATTGTTTCAAAGCCGCAGCACTCGCACCATCAGCATCACCTCCGGCAAAGGCGGTGTCGGTAAGACGACATTAACCGCCAACTTAGCCCTACGTTTATCCCAAACCGGTAACAAGGTTTTAATCTTTGACGGGGATTTGGGAATGGCGAATGTGGACATTCTTTTCGGCGTAAAGACGGAAGGCAACATTCACGATGTCCTCAGGGGGAATAAGGCGATCACTGAGGTGATGGTCGAAGTTGCCAAGGATGTTTTTTTAATTCCGGGGGGCAGTGGCATTTTGGAGTTTAACCATCTCAATGGTTTTCAAAGAAGAGCGATCGTCGAAGCAGTGGGAACACTCCCTCAAGATTTTGATTATATGCTTATTGATACAGCGCCAGGAATTGCCGAAAATGTTCTATATCTGAATGCGGCTGCACAGAGTATCTGCGTGATTATCACTCCCGATCCGGCGAGTTTGGCCGATTCATATGCTCTCATTAAAGTCCTTCATCAAAAATACAAAGAGAATAAGTTCTCTATTATTTGCAACAATGTTCGTGATGAGATAGATGGCGCAGGGCTTTATCAGCGCTTTAATGATGTGGTAAATAAATTTCTATGTATAGGTCTGGATTATTGGGGAACCGTTCCGATGGACCCAGTGCTTCGGAGAGCCACGCAAATGAATCGCCTCATCATGAGATACGATCCATCAGCGGAGTCAGCAAAAGCCATTAAAAATCTCTGTGCGCAGGTTGAGAATTCTAGTCAGAAAATCATCACTAAGGGCGGGTTGCAGATGTTCTGGGAGCAAGTCGTCGGTTTAGCTTAACCGTAGGAAACTAATTTAGACTTTTGAAAGTGCTCATCAATTGTTAAGATGAAATAATCGAGGGAAGTATGGCAAAAAACGTGGCATTGCTGAAGAAGTACAAAGATGAGCCCAAGAAGATCACGCAGAAGCACAAAGATGAATTAATAAAAGAATATGCTCCTCTGATTAAGTTTGTTGCCCAGAAAATCGCCGTCCGTCTTCCTTCAAATATTGAGCTTGATGATTTAATTTCAGCCGGTGTCATAGGCTTGATGGATGCCATCGATAAATATGATCCCAGCCACGATAATAAATTTAAAACCTATGCTGAATTCCGTATTCGGGGAGCGATTCTGGATGAGCTTCGCGCCCAGGATTGGGTGCCTCGCTCCATTCGTGATAAAGCAAAACTTCTGGATCGAACCATGGCCAGCTTAGAAAATGATTTAGGACGAGCACCAACGGAAGAAGAGCTTTCTAAAGCTTTAAATATTACAGTTGAGGAATTTCACGACCTGGTTAATCAGGTTCGCCCGGTCAGTTTGCTTTCTATTGATAACAGTCAATCTTTCAGCAACGATGACCATAAGTCGATTTTAAATTTGCTTGAGGGCTCTAAGCTCAATAATCCTTTTAATCAATTGAATATAAAATCCATCAAGCTCGTGGTGACTCAAGCCATTGAAGATTTGCCTGAGCGCCAAAGATTGGTTCTTTCTTTATATTACTATGAAGATTTAAATCTGAAAGAGATCGGTCAGATTCTGCGGGTGACTGAGAGTCGGGTCTCTCAGCTCCATGCTCAAGCCGTTGCCCGCTTACGAGTGAAGCTGCAGCAAAGCATTGGCGCCGGGGAGCTTGAGGTCGCTTAAACGCTTTCGCCCGATTCAATTTTATTTTTCTTCCATCTTGGTCCTTATTTTTTTAAGTACGCGTACTTCCATCTGGCGAACGGCCTCGCGGGTGATGCCATGTTTTTCACCGATCTCTTGCAAAGTCAGGGGTTCATCATTCAGAAGTCTTTCGTCGAGAATAATCTTTTCACGCTCGGAAAGCTCGTTGCGGATCTCTTTGAGTTTTCTTTTGAGAATTTCCAGTTCTTCCTCATGAGCGATCTTTTCATCCAGACTCATATCGGAAGTGTTTCTTTGCAGATCCATAAGTGTACCGCCAGCATCTTCATCCAGAGGGCGATCCAAGCTAATATCTCGGCCGGTCATTCTTTGGGTCATTTGTTCCACTTCGTCTTCGGGTATGCCAAGACGAGAACTAAGGAGAGCAATATTCGGTTCTTGCCCTAGGGAATCCAGAGCATCTTTTTCTTTTTGTAATTGATAGAAAAGTTTTCTTTGGTTTTGAGTTGTGCCAATACGAACCATGGAGTACTGACGCATAAGATATTCTTGAATGTAGCCACGAATCCACCAGACAGCATAGGTAATCAGTCGAGCGCCCTTATAAGGATTGAATTCGCGAACCGCATGCATCAAGCCAATATTGCCTTCTTGAACCAGATCAATCATTTTCGCGCCGAATTTAGAGTACTCAGCGGCAATTTTAACGACGAAGCGCAGATTCGATTTAATAAGGATTTGCGCTGATTCAGGATCTTTCGTTTCAAAATATTTTTTTGCTATTTCTTGTTCTTCTTCTTTGCTGAGGACCGGATATTTACGCACATCTTGAAGATAAATCGCCAAAGGATCTGTGGTAGTGACAGCTTTATTGTGGTTTGCGGCAACCAGGCTTTTAGGCGACAGTTCCTTCATTTTAAGGGAATCTTCGATGTCCTCATCGGTAGGAACAGCGTAGACTTTGTCTGCCTGAATTTTTGGAGCTATGGAATCTTCATCGACGATTTCCGCAAAGACGCTTTTGGCTTTAGCAGGTTTTTTGCTAGAAACTGATTTAGGAGGCTTCGCAGTTGTTTTTTTTGCGAGGCCTTCTTTTGGTTTCAGCTTTGTCACTTTTTTTTTTGAACTCAATGCCATAGATAGTTAAGCCAAGTATTTAGACAGTTTCTTCTGCAAAGTTTCCTGAACCTTACCCTTAAATGGGGTTAAAAGCATAGGGAGATCGACAACAATTTGGATTTTACTCCCTGTGCCTTGGCCCAGGACAGAGATATCCGCTTTAAATTGACCGCCTTTAACGAGGCCATTCATTGAGTCGTCATTAAATTGACACTGCATCTTGGAATCAAAGCGTCGGAGGTCCTCATCTTCTGTCATGAAAGTTTTGATTTTATCGAAAGCTTCTTTTGCACTCTGTGAGCTCTTGTGCTCGATCGTAAATTTTGGCATTTTTGAATTTTACAATAGTTGGTTTTTGACTGCAATAAGACATCGTGTCAGACTCTAAAACTATGAAATTCGTCAAAGATCTCAAAAGAACAGAATATTGTGGAAGCATCAATTCGAAATTTATTGGCCAAAAGGTCGTACTTATGGGGTGGGTTGATTCTCGCCGCGACCACGGAAGTTTGGTCTTCATCGATCTGCGCGATCGTGAAGGCATTGTCCAAGTAGTGTTGGACCCTAGTAAAAGTGAAACAGCGACTTCCAAGAATCTGCGTGGAGAATATGTCATTGCAGTCGAAGGAGTTGTACGCGCTCGCCCTGAGGGGATGAAAAATACTAAAGTGAAAACGGGTGAGATTGAGATAGAAGCGACTCGTTGCGATATCTTAAATGAGGCGGCAGTGCCTCCGTTCCAGGTGGACGATAAAAACGTGAATGAAACTTTACGCTTGAAATATCGTTATTTGGATCTCCGTTCTCCTCGCTTGACTAACCACTTAATGATTCGTCACAAAGTGGCTCAATTAGTGCGGCGCTTTTTATCTGATAACGGTTTTATTGAGGTCGAAACTCCGATTCTTTTCAAATCAACTCCCGAAGGAGCACGCGATTATTTGGTCCCTTCTCGTGTGAATCAAGGAAATTTCTATGCTTTGCCACAGTCTCCACAAATTTTAAAGCAGCTTTTGATGGTTTCTGGTTATGATCGTTATTTCCAGATAGCTCGCTGCTTCCGTGATGAAGACTTACGTGCAGATCGTCAGCCGGAGTTTTCTCAGATCGATATGGAAATGTCTTTCATCGATCAAGAAGACATTATGCAACTCAATGAAAAACTTCTTTGTACCATTTGGAAAGAAATCAAAGGTATCGAAGTCGGCGTTTTGCCGCGTATGACTTATCAGGAAGCCATGGATCGTTTTGGTAATGATAAGCCCGACACTCGTTTCGGCATGGAGATCAAAGACCTTAAAGGGATCGTCACGGGGTGTGGTTTCAAAGTTTTCGACGATGTGATTGCCCGTAATGGAATTGTCAGAGGTATTCCCGTGCCTAAAGGCGGCAGTTTTTCCCGAGGACAATTCGATAAGTTGACGGACATTGCAAAACGCGCCGGAGCCAAAGGCTTGGTATGGATTAAAGCGGAAGCGGATGGCATCTATTCTTCACCAGTTTCTAAATTCTTCACCTCAGAAAAACTCGGCGAAATATTTAAAGCCGTTGGAGCTCAATCGGGAGACTGTGCTTTAATTATTGCGGATGATTTTGATCCGGCCTGCGCGGCTCTTTCCACAATGCGTCTGCACTTGGGTAAAGAGCTGAACCTCATCGATACTTCAAAATATAATTTCTTGTGGGTGGTGGACTTTCCGGCTTTTGAGTACTCACCCGATGATAAACGCTGGGTATCCAGACATCATCCCTTCACTTCACCAAAAGATGAATTTTCCCAAGACCTTATTGACGGCAAGGAGTCTTCTTATGGAAATATGCTGGCAAAAGCCTATGACCTTGTTTGCAATGGTTACGAGATGGGTGGTGGAAGTATTCGTATTTATCGTACGGAACTCCAACAAGCCATGTTCCGCCTTTTAGGTATGGGCAAGGAAGAGCAAGAAAGTAAATTTGGTTTCTTGTTAGATGCCTTGAAGTATGGAGCTCCCCCCCATGGTGGTATTGCTTGGGGTTTAGATCGCCTTGTGATGCTTCTGTGTAATACAGATGCTATTCGTGAAGTGATTGCTTTCCCTAAAACAGCTAAAGCAAGTTGTTTAATGTCAGATTGCCCGAGCGAAGTCAGTCGTGATCAACTCACGGAAGTTGGGATTAAGCTGACATCACTGGCGGAAAAGGCAGTGGAAGAAGCGAAGAAAATACTTTAAGGTTCTAAGACTTAAAGTTGGAGGTTCTGTATGAGTCAGCCTGGAACTAAACTTTTCACGCCCATTCGTTTGCGGGAATTGAATATTAAAAACAGAATTTTTATGTCTGCGATGTGCCAGTATTCAGCGATCGATGGAGTTCCTAATAACTGGCATTTAGTTCATTTAGGCAGTCGCGCGGTGGGTGGAGCTGGGCTTATAATGGTGGAGGCCACAGCGGTTCGGCCTGTGGGGCGAATTTCTCCTGCAGATCTGGGAATCTGGAATGATCATCAAATGGAAGCCTATCGTCCCATTGCTGATTTTTTAAAAGTACATGGAGCGATTCCAGGAATTCAATTGGCTCATGCCGGAAGAAAAGCTTCGACAGCGGCTTCATGGAAGGGCGGCCGCCCCATTGAGGGTAAACACGGCGGATGGGTGCCTGAAGGGCCAAGCCCCATCCCTTTCAGTGCTGAGCATGCGGTGCCGCGAGAGCTCACTAAAAGTGATATTGAAGCTCTCGTTGAAGATTTTGCCTCGGCGGCGAAACGCAGCCTTGAAGCCGGTTTTCAGGTGGTAGAGATTCATGCAGCCCATGGCTATTTAATGCATGAGTTTTTATCTCCTCTTTCAAACCATCGAACCGATGAATATGGCGGCAGCATCGAAAACCGCATGCGTTTTCCGTTAGAGGTGGCGGAGCGCATTCGTAAGATCTGGCCTGCGAAATGGCCCGTGTTTGTGCGAATCTCTGCCACCGATTGGGTAGAGGGCGGATGGGATTTGCCCCAAAGTACCGTGTTTGCAAAGCAACTTAAAGACATCGGGATTGATTTGATTGATTGCTCTTCCGGTGGAAACTCTCCGCAGGCGCGGTTTTCACCGGGACCTGGATATCAAGTAGCCTTCGCCACGGCCATTCGCGAGCAGGCACAAATCTTCACCGGTGCAGTGGGGGTGATCACCAGTGGCCTTCAAGCGGAAAAAATTCTTCAAGAAGGTCAGGCCGACGTCATTTTTGTGGGACGCGAATTTTTGCGCGATCCTTACTTTCCTCTTCACGCCGCACGCGAGCTCGGAGTGGATTTGCCATGGCCACCGCAATACGATCGAGCGAAATAGAGGCGTTATTGTCTTCAGCTATTGAACTTCTCCAACGACAAAGAGTTTATTCTCTTCGCTGACTTTAACCCAAGGAAGTTTTAAAAAAAGTGTTACCCAGGCAGTAAGATTTTTGCAGGCGGGGTTTTGGGTTAAAATCTGTTTGTTAATAATAAAGCCACGATATTTATGTACCATTAAATGCTGATGAAGTGAGTCTGGATTCGTGAAAAGGGGAGCGTTGGTATAGGCAGTGGCCTCTCCGTCGCAACCCATTTTCCCTAAAAAGTCATCTTTCATAAGATTCTCGACGACCTCTTTATTGTAGAGGGGATAGGCCAAATAACCTGAAGTGATTTTTTTATCATGCAGAATTTGATTGAAGTTTTGTGAAGGATCCTGGGCCCAGGCAGAAGGGATTTGGACCACTAATGTATCTGGGGGAAGATTTCTCAATGTGGTTAATCCTGTGATAGGCAGGATGCTGGTATAATTTAAGGTCGGGAAGAACCACATATCATTCATCAAAGGGCCCAGGGCAAGGGGCCACGCGATAAGCGCCACGGAGAAACATTTTTTGAAACGATTTCTACTTACATCTCCGCTTGCTTTCCATTGATCCAAAAACAAAAAGGCTAAGAATATAAAGCAGAGATTGGTAATCACCGCCAAGCGACCTGGAGTCCGAGTCACATTGAGTGGAAAATGATTGAAAATTTCCGAATTAAAATCCAGATAATAGAAGACTTCGTTCGCTATCCTCAGTTCTGGTCCTAGGGATAAGATAAAATAAAGAATGCCTATGATTAAAATCAAAATGCGCAAAGGTTCTTTCCAGAACTTTCTGGTAAAAAGGGATGCCAGAACCAAAATAAGAATCAGGGGATCGAAACTGTTATTCCTTTCCAGGCTTAGCTTTATCAAAGCTGGCCACCAGCTATAGAGAAGGTTGTTTTCGCTCGGAATAAGAGGGCTTAAAAGGTCCAAGTTATAGAGTTGTCTCTGCGAAGCTAGGGGGACGACTCCATTTTCCAGAGTAAAAGAAATCATAGGACCCCATAAGCCAAAGAAAATAATAGAAGCCAAGACTAATCCCATAAAAATATTCAAAAGGCTTCGCGAGTTTGCTAAATCACGGCGCAATTTCCAAAGAGTATAAAGCACGAGTGCCAGGCTTATAAGGAAAAGCCCGGGAATATTTTGAAATGAGCCGGTATAACTCAGACCTAAAAGAAGACCCGCAGTAAGCACATTCTTAAGATTGCGCGGATCCAGAGTCAAAACCGCATAGAGGACAAACTGCATACCCCAAATCATAGACAAAAGAGTCAGATGTTGATGGGATCGGGAGATATAGAATCCGCACCACCAAACGAACAAGATATAGGCGATCTGAAGCAGAGATGATTTTATAAACCGAGTGGCCACTAACCAGGCTGCCAGGATAATCA
>DATBTE010000036.1:0-2589 GCA_036559425.1 Pseudobdellovibrionaceae bacterium
AACCAATCACTGCCCCTTGTCATGGTGTCATCAATAACATAAAAAGTAGTTTTAGCAAGGCCATTTGAAATTTCCAAAAAGAACCACAGGGAAACAAGGGCCACAACAGAATACCATGCTGTCCTCACCACATAAATGGTAGAGCGAGCGTCAGAGACCCGAAGATCCTTTTGATTTTTCTCAATCTTTTTAATGGAGAACTGAAGTTCCCTAAGATGTTCTTTAAACTTTTCACGCAGCTCTTGTTGCTTAGCGCGAGTCAAAGAAGAAATCCCCGGAAAGCTCCGTTTTGCTTTAATTGCATAGATTAAATCAATACAATGATTGATGAATCTATAAGTGCGCTCTTTAAAATCCGGAAATTCAGAAGGCTGTTCTATAAACCCCTTCAGTTCTTGGATGGCTCCATCATAGCGTTCAGCCAAAACCAAAGTAAGAACGCGATAACGTAAAGAGCTTGGCTCCCCCATATCGGTGCTTCCAATACCCATGTCACTAAACAATTTGGATTCTTCTTTATTTGTGTCTTCATGAATAACTACAGCCATACCCAGTCCTTTTCGGCTCATCTTCCAGGACCTTAAGCCCCACTTCGAGGGTCCCAAAAAAAATCTCGCTTTAAGTCTAGTTTTCCTCTAAGCCAGCCTAAAGTTTTGACACTTTCAGCGATTTTTTGCGAAGCTAAACTAAGGACCACGCCTTGGATCTCATGGAGGAGCTTCTATGGACTTTGAGTCTTTTCAAAATATTAGATTACAGAATCTAGGTTTCAACGAAGAACCAACCCCTTCTAGCCCTCAACCCCAACAGCGTCACCTAGAGAATACCCCCCTACCTGACGAAATGCCTGCGGCCTTTAATTATGCCCATCTTCCAAAGGAGATCTTAAAATCCTCCAGCGTGGAGAGCCTCATTTCACAAAATGAAGACTTGGTAACACGCCTTAAAGTGGCACTTCGTCGCCTCTCTCTGATTGAAAATGAAAATCAAAAATTGAGCGAAGAGACCCAAAGGGCCCGGTTATCTCAGACGGCGGTTGCAGACCAGGTTTTGATTTTCAAAGAAAAAGATGGCCTATGGAAGAAAAAACTGCAAAATGCTGAAAAAGAGAAAGACATTCAACTTGAAAAAGCGAATGCCTTGCAAAGCAAAGTCGAAAAATTAGCTGCGGAAGTAGAAAGATATCATAAATACCATGACCGTATTAAGACTCAAGTAAAGCCTTACATTCACCAACTCAAAGAATATTCACGCAGCCTTGAAGAGAAAACTCAACATCTAAGCCAGAACAATTCTCGTGCAGAAGCACAACTCAGCGATCTGCGCCACCAAATCATGGAAGTCAGTAAAAACTCTCGCCTGCAAATTGAGATTCATGAAAAGAAGTCTCAGGAAATGATCCATTTTTATGAGCAACAAATTGAAGCTCAAACAGCGGAACTTCGACATCTCAATGAACAGAATAAAGAGTTCGAAATCAAGGCCATTCGCCTCAACAAAGCCCTTGAAAAACAGGATGAGCTTGAAAATCAAGTGATTGAACTTCTACGCTCCAAGGAAGAAGTTAAGACTCGTCTAGAGCAAGAAACACTGCGCCTACAAGACAAGAATTCAGAGCTTTTCCGTCTCAATAAACGCCTAGAAATTGAGCGCGCCGACCTTCACGAGCTTGCGCTTAATAACGAAGCACAAATTAAGACTTTCCAAAAAGAAAAACAGGATCTCAACGAGCAATTAGATAGTTTACGCTACATGTGGAATGCGAAAGTTGAAGAGGCTGAAAAACTTAAATCAGCTATTCAATCCCTAGAAAGATTAAATGTCGATTTGAGTCAAAAAGTAAATGAACTGAGGACTCAACAAAATACTTGAAAACTCATCAGTGCCTTTTCCATACTTTCGCAGACTTCCAAGTCCGGAGAGCCACTAAAGGATAACAATTTTGAAAAATCAGGTTTCAACTCAGAAACCTTAGCACTAAAATACTTACTCTCATTGAATTCACGAATGACTTGAAAAAAACCTTGAATACCGGTTGAGCCCACAAAGCTCAGATTCTTCAAGCAAAAGACTACTTTTTTACCTTTCAAACTCTGTAAGCATGCGGCACGGAAAGCCTGCGTCTTATCAATATCCAGGCGACCACTTAAAGTAACCACTATCACATCGCCTTCTTGATAAAACTTTGCTTCCATAAAAACCCCTTTTCTATGTTCTTCTTTTTCGGTATTCCTTTACTTTGTTATAGAGGGCAATGGACTAGAAATAATCTCGACAATCTTCACTTTGCCCCCTAAGATTTGACTTGGACTAACATCTAGCTAAAACGGATTTGGCAACTATTTGGCAATTCATACAATTCGGCAACGCCTTCTTTTTACAGTGATCTTCTTCTTGGGATGCATATTCTCCGAGCAAGCTTTCGCTCAGTCTTCGGCGAAGATCCAAGGCATTTTACTTAATGCCGACAGTATGTTTCGAGACACTGAAAATGAAACTATGGAGCTTGAAGGCAATGTGCAGGTTGTCTTTCGAACTCAACACATCAAGTGCGACAAAGCAAAGATCAACTTCCGCACCCGACAAGCC
>DATBTE010000037.1:0-1642 GCA_036559425.1 Pseudobdellovibrionaceae bacterium
CTAAAGCTTTAGCAATCGAAAGTGTAGTCTCATTGATTTGAAGATTTAGAATTTCCTTTTCTTGTTTCACTCGATGAAAAACAAAACCACTCATGAGAAATGCATGAACCATTGTGACGCCGACAATGAGATGCATTCGAATAGATAAATTTTTGATCGTATTTAAAAAGATAAACATCTAATCTACAGTTCCAAGTAAAGCAGTGTATTTCTTCATAAAATCTTGAACAGGTTTATAAGTGCCGTTTGTGGCATTTTCAAATTTTGAGAGTTCCAGTTTTCGGAGAATCTTTCTTCCTCTTTCATTTTCATGGAGATGGATAAGGACGTTTTTTACTTTTTCTATAATTTCTGGTTCAATATCGTCTCTGACTATAAGGCTGTTGTTAAGCAGGGGTTCTGTTTCAGCAAGAATTATCATTTCTTTAAGAAGCTCAGGCCGTGCTTGGCTGAGAGTTTTCCAGGGCAAAGGCCAAGTAACACCCGCAGCAACTTCTTTATTAAAAGCTGATAAAATTGCAGATTCTTGCGAGCCGACATACCCAACTTTAATATCTTTTTTTACATCAAGACCATGGGTTTGCATATAATACTGAGGCATGATGGAAGCTGCGAGTGCCGTTACAGCAGGGAAATTCACTTTTTTTCCTTTTAAATCCAATAAAGTTTTAATGTTGCTATCTTTACGGACCAAAATAATTCCGCGGAAATCTTTATCATCACCCATTTTTGCCATCACTCTATACCCATATTTAAAAGATTTAATGGTTTGATAAGGGTTCGGTAAGGCAAGATGAAATTTGCGCGAGGATATCTTTTGATCGTAATCTGCATAATTGCGAGAAGCTTCTAGGGAAAACTGTATTTCTGGAATTTCCTGCGACAGAATGTCCATTAATGGACCAAAAATCTCCAGCATCCGTTGTGGGTTGTATAAGGGGTGTATGCCGAATAAATATTCTTTTCTTTGCGTATTGAGAGGTTGAGATTGAAACGAAGGTCTGTAACCTGGTTGATTGTTATTTTCAGTGCATGCAGCGAAAATAACAAGAATTGAAAATATAAAGATATATCCTAAATATTTCACAGACTACTTTCTGAATCTAAATCCTTTTTAAGGTTTTATTTTCGCTGGAGTTTATTGAATTTCTAAAATAAACTTTTTGAAGCTCTCCTGTGTGAGATTAGCAAATCACTCTTTATCATATCGAATCAACCAGAAAACTTCAAATTCAATCCGATGCAGAAAATTGATGAGCCTCCTAGTCTTCAGTCTTGAAAATATCTTTACTACTTTTGTGACAGATAAAGTGGAGCGTTGGGTCCTTCGCATCCTTTTCCATAGTTTTTTGCGATTTGAATACATAATTGCCGGAAATAAGCTCGGACGGGGCCGCCAACATCAACTCCAAGGGTCTTGAAAAATGGAATGTCGCTGAAGTAAGAAATTTCGGGTTACTCTGATGTTTCAGAATTATCCTCATTTTCAGTGTCTTCCGCATCCCTATCCTCGGCCGCTGCAGGTTTCTCTGCGGGCAATTTTCCATTTTTTAATTCGTAACTTTTTTGTTGCAGCGCTAAAAATTTCTCACAAGCACTCTGAGTTGAGAAAAAATGTTTCCACATTTTACCTTCGTTTTTA
>DATBTE010000038.1:0-7029 GCA_036559425.1 Pseudobdellovibrionaceae bacterium
CGATACTGAGGTTCGTTATTAATAAAAAGATGGCATTGAGCAGACTTTCCTGATTGGTCACATTTTTCGTTAAAGTCAGCAGCACTTCGGTAAAAAGTTGGGTAATTTTGTGTTGGATTAAGTTCGTCGATTCCGATTGCATGAATCCATATGCTTTCAGCAAACACCAATTGCGGAATTATTAGTAAAAATATTGAACCCATTGGTTCAGAATATCCTTCCCAAGAATACAAACAAGTCTAGTGAGTACTCAAAACAATGGGCTCTGAAAGATATAGACGAAAGTCCATGCTTACGTGATTTCCAGGGCGATATTCAAAATTAATCAGCTATGATTGAATCCCATCAAGACGGGCAATGATGATTAAAAATTTATCGCCCATCAAGGACTACTTCAATGCATAAGCAGTCCATGAAAAGGTAATTAATAAAGTGATTATTCACAGGCAAATGGCATAAATCCAGTGACAAATGATCCCATCTCTTTTCCGTCCTTATCTTTAGCTTCGATAATTACCGTGCCACCCATGTGGGTAAACTTACCGATCTCGTATACCTTGGCACTCCTAACAGACTTAATATCTAATCCAACGCTAAATGAACTCCCAATGTCTGGGTTATTTAAGAACCCCTCTGTTCCCTGAATAAGATTCTCTGCTTCGTTCATGTTTGGTGTATTCGCTGTTAGACCAGCGCGAACCGAAAATTCAGCAATACTTGCTGACTCATTTGGTAACTCTCCACTATTGCCATTTACCGTTTGTATTGTTTTAGCAATTAAAACATTTCCGCTTTTAACAATTTGAAATGTAGTAGGTATTACACGATTATCGCCAGGCATTTTCATTTTAATGGAACAAGTCTTCACAATCTCTTCAGCAAATGAAGTGGAAGTAAAATACGTCGATGAAACAAACAAGAGGCCAAAAATTGTCAACATTGCTCTCATGGAATCTCCTATTTTTGATATAAAAATTTAAACTACCGTTAAAGCAATACGACAGCAAACCATGTGCCATTGAAAATGGCATTCAGCATCCAAAATCATTTATGAACAAAATCAAACCTTAAACAGCCTAAAAACGAATACAATCGTACCGGGCACTTGAACAATCGCGCGCCGCATGCAGGCGGCTTAAAACGCAAGCGTCTGGTACAGAATGCAGAGATCGAAAGCAACGGTCTTCTTGGACTGTCAGCGGGCCCCCTGCGGATGCCAAGGCCTCGGGCTAGAGGCCTTGCTCCTCGATAAAGCCCTCAAGGTCCGATCTCCAGTAATAAGTGAACCCGTTGTCGAAAGAAATCAGGTCCTCATCGGCCAGCTGAGATTCCCAATCAGATTGAGCGCAGCTCCAGGAGACCGGGTCCATTTCCTTCATGACGGATACTGTGTCAAGAGTCATCCAGCCGACCGTGGTCTCCTCGAGATATGACTCTCGCACGAAGTTCTCAAAGGCCTCATCCAGATCAACAGTCTCAAGATTTTCCTGGAGAAGGAGAAGTTCTTTGATAATCCAGTCGATTCCATATTCGCAGCCAGAGCCTTGAAATAAGCGCATTAAATCGTCGGACCCGCAAGTTTTGCATCTGCCGGATGCCGCTTATTCAATTCTAGCCATAGACTGTCATTCAGGGAGCTCTTCGGTGTTCAGCTTTTTTTCTAACAGTGCTTTCGAGAATAATCCTAACGAATTTTTGAGTATCAAGGCCCATCGCTTTGGCTTGTTTTTTTAACTCGGTCAGTAGCCTATCGCTAAGTCTAAGGCTTAAAACCTTATCCTTTTTTTCCCGGAGCTCAAACTTGGCAAATTGCCACCCACTTTCAGCAATGAAGTCACTTAAATCTCCATCCAATGGGTCGTCAATATTTTCAACCCTATTTTTTTTGGAGTTTTTTAACTTGTTCTTCATAAGCCTCCTCTTCTTTTTTATGAGTAAATCTGGCGCTAATGGGTCGAATTAAAATTTCGTTCCCTTTTATTCTTATCGTGTAGGCCACAAATAAACATCTTTTCGGACTTTTGGTATGTCCCATTGCTATAAACCGTTCTTCACTTAAAGAGTGTCTGGTATCCTCTTTAAAAATGATTTTCATTTCAAAGAATTCTTCTACTGCTTTTATGGACACCCTGGACTCAATTTTTGCTGTATTGCCCTCGTCCCAATCAAAGCCATCGTATTCTAAGTTGCCATACTTCACTGCTTATATCCTATCACAAATGGACTACCAATGTATTACATTTGTATGTATATAATTTTACTGATCTATCTAGCTTAATTTTTCTTTCCTAACCATAAACCGAGTCCGGTCTTATCTTGTAGACCTTGTAGTCGATATTATACTGGCGAAGGCGGTCATTCAGGGTGCTCTTTGGCATTCCTAAATCTTGCGCTGTCTTTCTTTGGTTGCCTCTGTTTTCCTGTAGTTTTTTAAGGATCATGGTTTTTTCCACTTCTTTAATGACGGACATTCTTGTTTGCGAGGGGCCCTCACTGCTTGAAGGAAAAACCGTGGAGCCTCTCAGCAGGCGTTCCGTGCGTTCGAGATCAATTTGTTGGTGGGGGAAAAGGGCCGCCGCCCGAGAGACCAAATTGCGCAGCTCACGGATGTTTCCGGGCCAGGAGTACATTTTTAGTTTTTGAACGGCATCAAAGGAAAACCGCACTCTCATTTGCTTGGCGAAAGCGTAAAGTAAATCTTCAAAGTCTTCGATCCTTTCTTTCAGGGAGGGAGTGTAAATGGAGACGACGTTTAAGCGAAAAAAAAGATCCGAACGAAATTGGCCGTCGCTAATTTTTTGAGAGAGATTTTGATGGGTAGCCGCGATCACGCGGATATTGGTTTTAGTGATGCGGTCACTGCCGAGCGGACGAATCTCATTGTTTTCTAGTGCACGTAAGAGCTTGGCTTGTAAATTAAAAGGGAGATCGCCAATTTCATCGAGGAAAAGGGTGCCGAAGCGGGCGCTTTCAAAAGCTCCTTTGCGATCGTTCACGGCTCCGGTGAAGGCGCCTTTGACATGGCCAAAAAGTTCGCTCTCAATGAGAGTTTCCGTGAGGGCGCTGCAGTTGACGCTGACGAAAGCGGCTTGGGCTCGGCGTGAACTTTTATGAATTGCCTGGGCGATAATATCTTTTCCAGTGCCGGAGGGGCCTAAAAGTAAAACTGGAAAGTCGGTTTGGGCGACTCCTTGCAAACTCTGCAGTTCGGCACTCCATAAAGGGTTGCGACTTTGTAGCGGAAACGCCGGAGCCGGAAGGGCAGAGGAGAAGGGAAGAGGCTTATTATCAGACATTGTTTCTGAGGTTGTTTGGGACATATGAGACTCCTATGTTGTGACTTTGAGCATTACGCGAAAGGGTCTTTCCAAAAATTGGACCAACTCTAAGTTGAATAAGTTGAGTCTCAGCATTTGCCGGACAAACTTGTCTTAGTTTTAAGAAGTTGGTTCTCAGATTCGAGAATTTCCGGCAAGATCGGGCTATGAGACTGGCGACAAAAGAAGAAATTTACGAGATAGATAAACTCGCGAGCCAAGACTACGGGCTGAGTTCTTCGCGACTTATTGAAAAAGCGGGTGCGGCTCTGGCGGAGCGTTTCGAAAAAATATTTTACCAACAAAATTGGCATAAAGGATGGAAAATAGGAGTCTGGTGCGGCACCGGAAATAACGGAGCCGATGGCCGGGTGATGGCTCATCTTCTGCGCGAAAAAGGTTTTTCAGTGGAGGTTTTGCAGGGGGCTTCGTGGCGACCTGAAGATTTCGAAATTATTGTCGATGCCTTTTTTGGGGTGGGCCTCAATCGTCCGATAGAGGGGGCTCTTAAAGAGCAAATTCTGAGACTCAATAAATCTGAAAGAAAAGTTCTCGCAGTGGATATTCCGAGTGGTCTTGATGCCAATACCGGAATGGTGCTGGGAATTGCGGTGAAAGCTCATTGGACTTTGACGATTGCTCCCGCCAAGCCCGGATTATTTTTGCAGCAGGGACCGACACAGAGTGGTCGCATTCAAAGTTTAGATATTGGATTTCCTCGCGAGCTTGTGAGTAAAGTTGCCAACACTGTTTATCTAGTGGGAAAAGCAAGCGCTAGAAAATTGCTTCCTTCCAGAACTTCGACTTCAAATAAAACTCACTTTGGGCATCTTTTAATTATCGCTGGGTCGGCAGGTATGGCCGGTGCGGCCTTGCTGGCGGCGGAGGCTGCGGCGCGGATGGGCTGCGGTTATGTGACTTTGTGTTCTCCGAGTTCTCGAATTTTTGACAAAGCTCGTCCCGATTTTCTTCGTCTTTCTATGGATCGTTTTTTCCAAAATGATTTGAAAAAATACACAGCGGTAGTGGTGGGACCCGGGCTCGGAGTGAGTCAGCAGACTTCGCAGATTCTCGAATATTTGTTGAAACAGCATGGAAAAGTTTTGGTGGATGCGGATGCCTTGACCGTGCTTTCGCAAAATCCTTCGTGGCAGTTGCCTGAAAATTGGCTTTTGACTCCGCATGCAGGGGAGTTATCGCGCATTTTGGGAATTCCCGGCAAAAACCTTGAGGAAGATCGCCTGCAAAGCGTGCAAAAGGCCCAAAAAAACAAAACTTGCTTGGTTTTATTGAAAGGCTTTCGCACAGTGCTAGGTTGTCCGCAAAAAACTTACATTATCGGTTCAGGGAATGTAGCCCTTGCAAAAGCCGGAAGTGGCGACGTTTTGAGTGGATTTATTGGCTCTTTGATGGCGCAAAACCTTGCCACGGACAAAGCAGCGGCTTTGGGGGCATATCTGCATGGGTGGATTGCCGATGACTGGCTCCGTCGAGGGCACTCAAATCGCACTTTGATGGCTTCGGATCTGCCGGAATTGCTTGATGCAAGCCTCAGGAGTTTGAAAAAGAGTCCTTAATAGATTAAGCTCTTCGCCATGTCTGGAAATATCAAATTTATTAAGAGTGCGGTCCTGCCTAAGGATTATCCACAAACTGGCAAAAAAGAGATCGCTATTGCGGGCAGATCTAATGCCGGCAAGAGTTCTTTTTTGAATGCCCTTGGCAACACCAAGATCGCTAAAGTCAGCAACACGCCAGGGAAAACCCGTTTGTTGAATTTTTTCAGTCGTGGCGATAGTTATATTTTGGTGGATATGCCGGGCTATGGCTTTGCCTCTCGTTCCGGAAACGAAATGCGCGAATGGCATACCATGATCGAAAACTATCTGAGCATGCGGGAAGAGCTGGCCGGCTTGGTCCTTGTCATGGATTCGCGTCGTGAGTGGACCGAAGATGAAGAGTTGCTGAAAGCTTTCACCGACTCTCGGGGGTTGCCTTTGGCGGTGGTATTAACCAAATCGGATAAACTCAATCGCAATGATATACAAAAAGCCCTTCTTAAAATTAAAAAGGACGCTGCCACGGAAGCCGTGTTTATGACTTCCGCTTTGAAAAAAGACGGCCAAGAAGCTGTGGAAGAGTATGTTTTTGAAAATTGGATAAAGAATAAATGAAATTTATAGGCGTTATTCCCGCTCGTTACGCTTCCACTCGATTCCCCGCTAAACCTCTTGCACTCCTTCAAGGTAAACCCATGATTCAGTGGGTGGTCGAGGGCGCTCGTAAGAGTCAGCTTCTATCAGAGGTGATCGTGGCCACGGATCACGAAGAAATCCGTAAAGCAGTGGAGGCCATCGGTGGCAAGGTGGTTATGACTGACTCAAATTTGCCCTCGGGAACAGATCGGATTCAGGCCGCCGTGAGAGATTTGGATTTCGATGTCGTGATCAATATTCAAGGTGACGAGCCCTTGGTGAATGGAGAGCTCATAGATAGCTTGGCCGGACTTTTTCGCAAAGGGAGCGGCATCGATATGGCCACTTTGGCTCATCCGATTTCTGCAGAGGAGTTGGAATCCGTGAATGCGGTAAAAGTGGTTTTGAATCGTCAGGATGAAGCTCTTTACTTCAGCCGCTATGCGATTCCTTATTCTCGAGTCTCTGGTCGACAGGCCTTGAGCTTGAATGGATCTTTGAATGGGTGTCTCAAACACATTGGTATGTATGCCTATACAAAGAAATTCTTAAAAACATTTTGTGAAGCCGCACCGGCGGCTATCGAGGTTGCTGAGAGCTTGGAACAACTCAGAGCTCTTTATTTAGGTGCAAAAATTAAAGTCTTACGTGTGAAAGAAGCAAGCCTGGGAGTGGATACACCAGAGGATCTGGTGAAGCTTGAAAAATTATTAGGGGGAAACTAATGGCTGTTAAAACTACGAAAAAAAAATCAGCGGTCAGGTCGGTTGTAAAATCAACAGCAAAGTCCACCAAGAAAAGACTTCAGCAGAAGTTCATTTTCGTTACGGGCGGTGTGGTTTCTTCTATTGGCAAAGGCCTTACGGCTGCGAGTTTAGGTTCCTTGTTGGAAGCTCGCGGTATTCGCGTGACGATCATGAAGTTCGATCCTTACCTGAATGTCGATCCGGGCACGATGTCGCCTTTGCAACACGGTGAAGTTTATGTCACTGAAGATGGGGCTGAAACAGATCTGGATTTAGGTCACTATGAGCGTTTCACCAGCGCGGTGATGTCTCGTTCAAATAGCGTCTCCACGGGACAAATTTACGATACAGTTTTAAACCGTGAACGTCGTGGTGACTATTTGGGTGGCACAGTGCAAGTCATACCACATATCACCGATGAAATTAAAGCTCGGGCCCAAGAGGCGGCACAGGGATCGGAAGTTCTCATCGTGGAAATCGGCGGAACTGTCGGAGATATCGAAGGGCAGCCGTTCTTGGAAGCCATCCGTCAGATGCGCAGTGAACTCGGAGAAAATAATTCCGTGTTGATGCACGTGACTTATGTTCCCTATATCGCGGCGGCAGGGGAGTTGAAGAGCAAACCCACTCAGCATTCCGTGAAAGAGTTGCGCATGATTGGTTTGCAACCTGACTTTTTGGTGTGCCGGAGTGAAAAATCTCTGGATGATGGGATCAAGAAAAAGATTGGCCTCTTTTGCAGCGTAGACCCTAAAAATGTTATCGCGGCCC
>DATBTE010000039.1:0-1592 GCA_036559425.1 Pseudobdellovibrionaceae bacterium
CAGATTGACGTATTGTTGAGAATCTGTCAAAAAATGTTCTTGATTTGATTATTTTCAAACGGGGATCCGCATAATGAATCAATTTGATCGCACATTTGAAGTGGGTAAGCTTTATTGCGATCGCGGCGATTTCAGAGCCGCAACTTTTCATCTTAAAGAAGCTGCAGCAGGTTATTTTTCCGACAAAGATTTTTCCGGCTATTTAAAATCAATGAATCTTCTTCTTAGAATTTATGCTGAGATGGAGATGTTTAAAGAAATTAATGAGACCAAAGAAAAGCTTCAAGACTTGGTACTCAAAGAAGGCTTCGAACTTAATTCTAAAACTTATTACACCCTCGCTGTTTGTGCAGATTATAAGCAGCAAATGGAAACAGCCCTGGATTATCTCCAAAAAGCTCTTTCTATCGCTCTAGCGACAGACAACAAAGAAGACATCTGCCATGCCATTTTCGGTCTTGCTTCCGTTTACGCTCACCCTACAGTAGGTCGTTATACAGACGCCCTTAAAGAGATTTACAATCTCGAAGTGTTTTTCCAAGTTTACAACCTTCCTGAAATTAAAGTTTCAAGCCAAATGCTTAATGCCAATATTCTCCGTCGGCTTAAAAAATATGAAGAAGCCATCGCAGTTTTGTGGCGGGCTTACGATGAGATCAAATCAACGAAAAATTTTAATAGCATCATTAATCTGCAAGTCCAACTAGGCGAGTGTTATCTCGAGATGGGCGATAAAGACATGGCTCGCCTTTATTTAGATCTGGCGGGCCGGATGATTGATCCTGAGAATATGGTCCGGATGGCAAGAATCTGGAAAGACCTCTCCAGCCAACTCGGCGGCGAACAACAAAATGGCTTTGACCTTGTTTTCGACGAACATAACCATGCAGTGGTGGAAAAGAAATTGGGCCGTATCGACTTTAAGAATCAATTTATTCTTTTAGACCTTTTGAGACTGTTTATGCAGAATCAAGGGGTTGCGTATTCGAAAGAATACTTGGTCGAGAACGTTTGGAAGCAAGCGTACGATCCGGTGATTCACGATAATAAAATTTATGTCACTATTAAGCGTCTTAGAAAATTAATTGAGCCTGATTACGAAAAGCCCAAGTATATTTTCCGGGCAAAGAATGGTTACTATATGAATAAGAGCGCTAGAGTTTCATTTGATCGCTAGGTGAGAGGGGCTCCTAATGGTTCGCACAATTAAGTTTTTCCAGATGTTGTTAATCCTTGGTAGTATTTGCGTTGGCACGCATTCGCGTGCCGAAGTTGCTCAAGTAACACGGGGACCTGGCGATGATACCCATCCCTGGCCTTGGGGCTTTGAAGTTAAGTTTCCATGGAATGAGGTTCAGGGTATTTGGAGAGCTGAAGATAATGGCAAGGCCGTCTACTTTAGTTTCCGTAGGGTTGAAGAAAAACGCGTAAAGATTAAGCAAATTGATTTTGCAACCTGCAGTGTAATTGGAACCGGGCAAGGTCTGGAAAGAGATAAGACCTTAGTGGCTCAAATTATTACC
Source organism: Pseudobdellovibrionaceae bacterium (assembly GCA_036559425.1). Lineage (GTDB taxonomy): Bacteria > Bdellovibrionota > Bdellovibrionia > Bdellovibrionales > Bdellovibrionaceae > JACMRP01. The sequence goes on from DATBTE010000039.1 coordinate 1,524, forward strand.
AATCGTTCAGTAGAGCCCTATAATCTGACGATCTATGCGTTTAATGAAGAGGATTCGCACAAACCGCCA
>DATBTE010000040.1:0-2484 GCA_036559425.1 Pseudobdellovibrionaceae bacterium
AGGACGAAATATTCAATTTATTCGCCTGCAAGACATTGAGGTTTCAGCAAGTGAAGTCCGTAAGTTTCTGCGTACAGGACGTCCTGTAGAAAAAGTTTTACCCTTATCTGTTGAATCTTATATCCGCGCACATGAACTCTATCGTGCTAGCGGCGATCGTATTGGCGACTTCGAGAAGTTTGCGGCCTTTTGTGGAAAAGTTCTTTTTGAAAAGAAAGCTATTCAAGTCCGCGGCTTCGATTTGACTGAAATTGCGGCACCCACGGAGTATACATTAATCGCTTCAGGTACGAGCACTCGTCATGCAGTTTCACTAGCCGAAAGTGTGGTTCAGGCTGTAAAGGAAGAGTACAACGTTCTTCCTTTGAGTGTGGAGGGCATCAGCGAGGGACGTTGGGTTCTAGTTGATTATGGATCGCTAATTGTCCATATATTTTATGATTTTGTCCGCCAAGAGTATTCTCTCGAGAAACTTTGGCAGGATGGAAAAGATCTTAATTTGAAAGATTCCAGCCCTTCCTAATTATGAAATTTGTATTGTACAACCTTGCCACAGCTAAAGAGACCTGGGCCGATGAGGCGGCAAAGTTGTACACTCAAAAGATCTCTTATTTTAATCCCTTTGAGATCCAGTCACTAAAACCTAAAAAATCTTCTCGGGAAGAGGCGACACAGAAAAAGAAAAAAGAATCAGAATTGCTTTTATCAGTTCTCGCTAAGGATGATTTCATTGTTCTTTTTGATGAGCGAGGAAAAACTTTTAATTCAATAGAGTTTTCCAAAAAAGTGGAAAATATCTTATCAAGCTCTAAGAGACGCGGAGTTTTTATTATTGGCGGAGCCTACGGGGTGAGCGACGAAGTCCGAGCCAGAGCACAACTGGTAGTGACGCTTTCACCCATGGTAATGAATCATTTGCTCGCACAAACAGTGGCACTTGAACAAATTTATCGTGCTTTCACGATTCTTAAAAATACTCCTTATCACAATGCCTAGGCCTATTTTTTGCTGAGAGACTTCAGCATGTACTTTTCAAAAAATATAAAGTGGTTTGGGCTTCAGGGGTGTTTGTATTGCGGATCTCTTCTTCGTTATTCGGACGGACTGTGTGATGTGTGTTCAAAAGACTTGTGGTCGTGGCAAAGTAAAAGTGGTGGACTTTTTGTTCAGCAGATTCGTAAGCTCGAAGTATTTTCTTTGTTCCAGTGGATACCAGGCCGTCAAGAAGTCCTGTCGCGAGTCATATATGCCCTGAAGGGAAGAAATGGAGAGGAGTTTTGGAAAACTTTTGCAGAAGAGTTCCAAAAACGAAGAATTTCTGAAAATGTCTTAGGTTTAAAAAAACCTCTTCTTTTTATTCCCAGCCCTTCGAAATCACAGTCGAGGGATCATGCGCAATTATTTGCAAAGGCTCTTCTAGAAGCAGGAGGAGGAGATATTTACAATTGTTTATTAAGAGAGAACTCAATAAACCAGCAGAAAAAAAAGTCTCGAAATCAGCGGCAAAGAGTAAGCTTAGGCTGGGCTGAAAATTTTTCAAAGCATGATTTCCCTAAAATAAGCTCTGGAAAGCACGTGATATTCGTGGATGATGTAGTTACTACCGGTTTTACGGCAAGGGCCGCATGGAGGACCCTGGGGAAACCTAGGGATTTTGCTGTTTGGACTCTTGCGCAGAGGGGTCTCTCTTGCGGAGCATCCTGCTCTTTGCTATAAGCTACGAATGTTTAAACTCCATATTTTATTCTGCATTTGCCTGACGTTTTTAACTTCTTTCTCTTTGAGTGCTCAAACAAAGACGAAAGGAAAAAAACAAGACACCGCCATTACGGTTCTTAAAGAAGTTGGCAAAAAATATCGCAACAGCAAGCTTGTAAAAATTGAGACCCATAAAAAAGTGACTTCCGAGCTTCTTGGTAAAACTACAACTTACGATGGTATCATTTATTTGGCGCAAGGAAAGTTTCGTTGGCAAAATGAGACTCCAGAACACAGTCTTTTGCTTTTCGATGGAGAGATAATTTGGAATGTTCAATATCCACCGAAAGACTTGGGTGGCCCTGTCCAAGTGGCAAAAGCAAAAGTGGATAAAAACACAAAATCGCAGATTCTGATTTCTACTTTGATTGGGAAAGAGCCTATTGAAAAAAACTTCAAAGTTGTTCGGGAAAAAGCTGAAAAAAATATCTTAAGTATTGAACTGGAGCCACGGAAGAGCGACGTTCGAGTCAAAGGCCTCACTTTAAATATAGAAGTGAATTCCAAGTTAATTAAAAATATTTCTTTCAAAGATGATGTCAATAACACGACTGAAATTGAAATGAAAAAGACTGAATTCCTATCCAAAGAAAACAAAGAACTCTTTAAATATAAAATTCCGAAAGATGCTCAGGTAACAAATCTATGAAGCAGGAAACATCAAAAGCTACTAAAAAAGTTCATTTTATCAGCCTAGGCTGTCCTAAGAATCTGGTGGATAGCGAA
>DATBTE010000041.1:0-2576 GCA_036559425.1 Pseudobdellovibrionaceae bacterium
ATCTGGCTTCTGCGAAAAAGGTTTGCTTTCAAAGGTTCCGCGGGCTAACCTCATCATCTTCCGGAATCTGCCTAAAAAATAAGATCTAATCAGTTGACAAAGACTGGTGCAAGGTGGCATTTAAGCAAGGCTTATTTCGGGTAGCTGGAGGTTACATGTACGCAATTATTCGTACCGGCGGGAAACAATATAAAGTTCAGGCTGGTGATGTTCTTCAAGTAGAAAAACTTGAACAAGATCTTGGAAAAGAATTTGATATCAGCGAAGTTCTAATGATTGGCGGAGATGCTGCTCCTCACATTGGTCAACCTCTTGTTAAAGATGCAAAAGTAACCGTCGTTGTTACTAAACAAGCACGTACTCGCAAAGTGATTGTTTTTAAGAAAAAACGTCGTCAGGGATATCGTCGCTTCAACACTCATAAGCAAGACTTCACCGAGCTTTTCATTAAAGCAATCACTTCTCCAGATGGAAAAATAATCAAAGCTGAGGCTACTCCTAATGTGGTAGATATGGCAGCTGTTCGTACTCAAAGAATTGCTGATAAACAAGCAGCTCGTAAAGCACGTGCAGAGGCAGCGGTCGGTAGCGGTAAAGCAGCTACTGAAACTTTGAAACAAGAAGCAAAAAAACTTGTTAAGAAAAAAGTAGCGAAAAAAGCAGCAGCAAAGAAAGCTACTAAGAAGCCGGCAGTAAAAAAAGCTGCAGCTAAGAAAAAAGTAGCTAAGAAAACTAGCAAAAAAGCATAACTTTTAATTTAGATTTACACGGAGCATAGTCATGGCAAGCAAGAAGGCCGGCGGTAGTACAAAGAATGGTCGCGATTCACAAAGTAAACGACTTGGCGTAAAGAGATTTGGTGGTCAAGAGGTCCTTCCTGGAACAATCATCATTCGTCAGCGTGGTACTAAATTCCATGTTGGTAATAACGTAAAAATCGGACGTGACCATACTATCTATTCAGTAATCGAAGGATTGGTTAAATTTGAGCGTTACTCTAAAGAGCGTTTCAAAATTAGCGTATATCCTAAGACCGCGTAATAGATATAAGACACCAATTAGTTTTGTACAAACGAAGCTAATTCCAGTACTTAGAGAGGGGCCGATGATCGGTCCCTTTTTGCATTTTAGCCCTGTTATTTAGGGTATGGTATTTTATGAAGTTTATTGATGAAGTTACAGTCACAGTTTCCTCAGGCCATGGCGGAGCAGGGGCGGTTAGTTTCCGCCGTGAATCCATGGCTCCCCGTGGCGGACCAGATGGTGGTGATGGAGGAAAGGGAGGCGATGTTATCTTGCGAGCCTCCAAACATCTTAATTCGCTAGTTGATATTAGAAATAATAAAAAATATCCCGCGCCTGATGGCCAACCTGGGTCTGGCTCACAATGTTCTGGCCATAATGGCGAGGATTTTGTTCTCGTAATTCCTGAAGGAACTCTTGTAAAAAATATGGACGGTGAGGTTCTTGTCGACATGACAGGGATCGAACAATACACGCTGCTTAAAGGTGGACGTGGCGGTAAAGGAAATACCTTCTTTAAAACAGCCACCAATCAGGCCCCAGAGTATGCTCAGCCAGGTGAAGAAGGCCAACAACTCGAGATTCGCCTAGAGCTTAAATTGATTGCGGACGTAGGTATTATAGGATTCCCTAATGCTGGAAAATCTACTTTGATTTCTAGAATTTCGGCAGCGAAACCTAAGATTGCAGATTATCCTTTTACAACTCTTACGCCCAATTTAGGTGTAGTTAAAGCGGCAGACTTTAAATCTTTTGTGGTTGCCGATATTCCGGGACTCGTAAAAGGCGCTCACCAAGGCGTGGGGCTGGGAATTCAATTTTTAAAACATATTGAGCGTACAAGGTTTTTTATTCATTTAATAGATGCCTCCGGGATGTCTGGTCGTGATCCTATTAATGATTATGAAGATATTAATAATGAGCTCAAAATGTACGACCAAAACAATCAAGAGAAAGAGGGCTTTTTTTCTCTTTCTGACCGTGAGCAGTTTGTTGTTCTTAATAAGATAGATACTTTAAGTGAAGATCAACTTTTGAAACTGAAAAGTAGTTTTAAAAAGAAAACCGGCGTTGAACCTCTAGCAATATCTGCAGTGACGGGGAAAAACATTAAAGAGTTGATCACGGATTTAACGCGTAAGATTTTTCAAAAGGATGCAGTATGAGAATCGGTATTTTCGGTGGAAGTTTCAATCCCCCCCATATGGGTCACCTCAACAGTCTCGTGACTGTTCAGAAAAAAGCGGGCCTCGATAAAATTCACGTGGTTCCAGCAGCACAAAATCCTCTTAAAACTCAAGTTGCTGGTCCGACAAATGAACAAAGACTTGAGCTTGTTAAATTGGCGCTTAATTCCTACGGAAACCAATTCTTTGTCGATGACCAGGAAATCCGTCGTGGAGGCTTAAGTTACACAATAGACACGGTTATGAACCTTCGTAGTAAGGTGGGTTCTGAAGATTTATTTTTGATTATTGGCGCAGACCAATTCGAAGAATTCAGTCAGTGGAAAGATTATCAGAAAATTTTAACTGAGGCGAATTTGATCGTCA
>DATBTE010000042.1:0-2844 GCA_036559425.1 Pseudobdellovibrionaceae bacterium
GTAAGTAGCCCTGGATGATTCTCTGGATTCATCCCTAAGAAATGAACCTCCCAAGATATAGCGGCTCTCTTTTAAAAGAAGTTCTGGCCACGATGGCCAGAACTCAGCGTTCCCATGGATGGAGGCACCTCGCGCAACCCCTCGACTGCTGGGCAAAGACGCGAACATTTGGCTCCTTACGAAAAGGTTAGCCAAAGCGTCCGGTGATATAATTTTCCGTACGGGTGTCATTGGGGGTGGTAAATATCTGATCCGTGGTCCCGAATTCGATCACTTCGCCTAAATACATATAAGCCGTGTAATCCGCTGTGCGGGCGGCCTGGTGCAAATTATGGGTCACCATCAGAATGGTGATTTCTTTTTTCAGCTCAGTGATCAACTCCTCGATATGAGCTGTGGAGATAGGATCCAAAGCACTGGTCGGTTCATCGAGTAGCAAAATTTCTGGTTCCGTGGCCAAGGCCCGGGCGATGCAAAGGCGCTGCTGCTGCCCCCCTGACATATCGGTGGCATGGGAGTCCAAACGATCCTTCACTTCACTCCACAATCCAGCCATTTGCAGCGATTTAACGACGCGTTCTTCAATGAAACTCTTTTTACGAACTCCGCGAACACGAAGGCCATAGGCCACGTTTTCAAAAATACTTTTTGGAAAGGGATTCGGTTTTTGAAAAACCATTCCAATATGCATGCGGACTTCCATCGGATCAATTTTGGCGCCCAAGATATTTCTATCGCCTGGCTGAAGCAAAATCTCTCCATGATAATTCGTTGTCGCGTACAAGTCATGCATGCGATTAAAACATCTTAAGAGAGTAGTTTTACCACAGCCCGAAGGCCCAATTAGAGCCGTCATACGATTTTCAAAGATCGGCATCGACACTTTCTTCAAGACCTGTTTAGGACCGTAAAAAAAATCAAGATTTTTAACTTCGGCACGTACGGCCAAATTTACTGTCTTTGTACTATTCATAATCCCACTACCACTTCATCTTCTTACGAAATCTATAGCGAGTATAAATCGCTACTCCGTTCAATACCAAGGTCATCAACAAAAGTACAATTCCCGTCGCTGCGGCATTCACATGGAACTCGGACTGAGGACGAGACAGCCAGTTAAACATTTGAATCGGCAAGACAGTGAAGGGATCCTTCAACCATTGAAAACTCAAAAAAGGAAAATCAGGATGAACCGGCGCCGTGGGCAAAAAAGCCACAAAAGTTAAAGCCCCGATGGTAATCAAAGGAGCTGTTTCTCCGATCGCCCGAGACAAAGAAATAATCATCCCTGTCAAAATTCCCCCAAATGAATACGGCAAAATGTGATAACGAATGGTTTGCCACTTACTCGCACCGACAGCGTAGCTGGCCTCACGGATGGTGCTCGGGATCGCCCGCACGGATTCTCGGGTAGTGACAATAATAATTGGCAAAACCAAAAGCCCCAGGGTCAAGCCCGCCGTAAGAATACTTTGGCCAAATCCCAGTTTATACACAAATATACCCAAGGCCATTAAACCAAAAGTAATGGAGGGGATCCCAGCTAAATTAATAATATTTAGCTCAATCAATTGCGTCATCCAGTTCTTAGGAGCGTACTCCTCAAGATAAACCCCTGCCGCCACTCCCAGGGGAATGGCACAAAAGGCCGTGGTCAACATCACGCAAATGCTCCCCACCCAGGCGGATAAAATCCCCGCTTTTTCTGGAAAACGCGAAGGAAAATTCAGGAAGAATTCAGTGCTTAATCGAGGGACTCCGGTGACAGCCAAGTCAATGACTAAGGCTAAAAGCGTCACCAAAGCAAACAACAATGAAAGGAGCCCCGCCATGGCAAATAAAAAATCGATCAGCTTACGCTGCCGGATGTTCCGCACCACAGGATCTATTGATTTACTTCCATGACCAGAGTTTAGGTTTAAGTCTAAGCTCATTCTCTCTCCTGGAACTTCAGACGCAGCCACATCCCGATGATGTTAAAGCTTAAGGTCAACACCAACAAAGCCAAGCCTGCCACATAAATAGACTGGTACCCCACAGAACCATGAGGCAAATCCCCTAGGCTCACCTGCACGATGAAGGCCGTGATTGTAGCCGCAGGTTGCGTTGGGTTTAAAGTCAAATTCGGCTGCATTCCAGCAGCGATGGCGACGACCATGGTTTCTCCCAGAGCCCGTGAAATACCTAATATATATGCGGAAGTCATTCCAGAAAACGCGGAGGGAATCACCACACGAAAGGTTGTTTGAAAGCGCGAAGCTCCCATGGCAAAAGAGGCCTCACGCAAATGACTGGACACGGTCCTCATCGCATCTTCACTGAGGGAACTTACATAAGGCACAATCATAATTCCAATGACGATTCCGGCGCTTAAAATATTAAACCCACCCATCTCAGGAAAAACTTTTTGTAGCAGCGGTGTCACAAACAAAAGTGCGAAATAGCCATAGACCACGGTGGGAATTGCCGCCAACAGTTCTAAAATAGGCTTTAAGATTTCCCGTGGGCCATGAGCCACATATTCGCTCAAATAAGCCGCAGAAATAGTTCCCAAGGGAATGGCCACGACCAAGGCAATCAGGGTCGACAAGAAAGTGCCGCAAAGCAAAGGCAAAATTCCATAATGGGCATTTTCAAAAAGAGGGGTCCACTCTGTATCAGTTAAAAAATCTTTAAGACTGACATGGGCAAAAAATGGCAAAGATTCAACCACCAGAATACCGACAATCCCGGCTGTTACCAGGACGCTGGAAGCGGCGGCTAAAAATAAAAAGAATTCGATCGTTTTTTCTTTAAAACGACGAAGCCGCCGAACCGGATGGTTGGCGGCAGTAAATTCCGCAA
>DATBTE010000043.1:0-2613 GCA_036559425.1 Pseudobdellovibrionaceae bacterium
TGCCATCTTTCCTGAGTGGATTTCCTCGCGTTCACTTTTGATGAGCATTATGGCAGCCCTCGTGATCGCCGTGATGTCAGATTTTTGGGGTCAAGATAGCGACCGCCTTCCAGCCCTTTTTTTAACTCAGAGTGTTTTGTATTTTATTATGGGATTTTGTTTGTGGGGATTTTCCAATCTCCACCCGCTCAGCATTTTATTAAATTTAATTTTTGCTCCCCTGATTGGCGCTGTGATTTTTCCTCTGTCTTTATTAGTGGTCCTGATTCCACCTTTGGCTATTGTTTTTGATTTAATGATGAATACTTTCACTTGGCTTCTGCAAAAAAGCTCTGCTGTTCTCGGCAACCCAGGAGAGGTGGCACCGCTCAGCCCTCTCCCTCAATGGATCTTATTCTTCGGTCTCTTAATCAGTTCTTACTTTTACCTGGTCGCGAAGAAACGCCGGAAAGCGCAAGATGCTTAAGCATTCTTTTTCTACGGCTTTTGTTGCTTTCCTGTTGGTTTCACTTTCCGCGATCCCCTTGAAAAATCAAGGAGCAGCAAAATCTTTTTGGATCATTTGGAATGTGGGCCAAGGCCAGTGGAGCACTCTTGCGGAAAAAAATTCCTGTGATCATTTCGATATGGGCGGCGAACGTAATCCCCTCAGGCAAGTAAAAAAAATTTGCGCGGATAAAATGAATCGAATTTATCTCAGCCACTGGGATTGGGATCACATCAGTTTCGCGGGAAAGGCAAAATCACTTTCTAAAGATATCTGTTTAAGGGTGCCCCCTCTCGGAACTTCTTCGCTTCATAAAATGAAACTCCTCAAGGTCTACCGTCCTTGCTCTTCCACGCAGCAAGAGGACTTCCCCTTGAAAGAACTCACTCATTTTACCGCAATGGATTCGATGAAAACAAAAGGCAAAAACAGCAATGAGTTAAGCCATGTTCTTCTAGTAGCGAAAAATTTCTTAATCCCTGGAGACTCCACCACCCAGCAAGAAAAAACCTGGAGCACTGATACTCCCATGCAGAAAGTTAAATTCCTCTTGCTGGGACATCACGGAAGCCGCACCAGCACCTCGGAGGGACTTCTTGCGCGGTTACCACAGCTCAAAATGGCGGTGGCCTCTGCCCGATTTGCCAAGTACGGGCATCCACACCTGGAGGTTGTGCAGAGATTAAAGCGATATCATGTGGTGCTCCTCAAGACAGAGGACTGGGGAAATCTGTGGTTTGAGATTTCTCTCTGACCAGTATCAAATCAAGAAATGACCTATGAATCTCATCCTATTCAATATAAGGCATTTTTAAACACCTATAAAAAATTGCCTTGTCTTTTTTTTACACCTGTATAAAATTGCCTTAGGTGCTTTTTCTAATGTAATATAAGGAATAGACTGCTCAATGCGACAATTGACCCCTTTTATTCTCAATGATTTGCAAAAAAAAATGGCCTTCATTGGAGGACCTCGGCAATGCGGCAAAACGACGCTGGCAAAATCATTGTTAAAAAATCAATTTGCAGGCCTTTACCTGAACTGGGACAGAGTCTCAGATCGTAAAAAAATCCTTGCAGGCCAGTGGACTGACGAAGACCAGCTTCTGGTCTTTGATGAACTTCACAAATACCGAAAATGGAAAACTCTCATAAAAGGTTTTTATGATACGGAAAAAGAAAAGCATAAATTCGTGGTCACGGGCAGCGCAAGACTGGACACTTATCAACGCGGCGGGGATTCCCTTTTAGGGCGATATCACTACTGGAGACTTCATCCTTTTTCTCTTTACGATATTCCCCGTGGCATCTCCAGAGAAGAGACCTTAAAGCGATTAATAAGTGTCGGCGGGTTTCCTGAAGTTTTTTTGGACAATGACGAACGAGAAGCTCGGCGTTGGCGTGAAGAACGTGCACGTCGCATCCTTCAAGAAGACGTTCGCGACCTTGAGCATCTCCAACATGTTGACCTCCTTGAACTGATGCTGGATCATTTACAAGACCGCGTCGGCTCCAGTTTGGCAGTTTCAAATATCGCTCAAGAGATTGGGGTCTCCCCCGTAACCGCCAGCAAGTGGCTTAATATCCTCGAAAAAATGTATTTGATTTTTATAGTTAGAGGCTATGATAAAAAACTGACCAGGGCTGTGCATAAGCCAATCAAAGTCTATTTTTACGACAATGCCGAAGTACGCGGCGACGAGTCCGTGCGCTTTGAGAATTTGATAGCCACACATCTGTTACAGAAAAACCATTTTTTCGAAGATTACCATGGATATAAAATGGGCCTTTTTTACGTCAGAGATAAAAATCAAAGAGAAGTCGATTTTTTAGTAACCCAGAATGGGAAACCAATGGAACTGATCGAGGTCAAAGTCAGTGACGAGACCCCGGCTAAAAATTTAATCTCTTTTGGTGAGCTTTTAAAGGTACCACATGCAACTCAGGTCATATTGCACGCGCGCAAATCTTGGTCAAAGGGACAACTTCGAATTCAAAAGCCTCTGGATTATTTTGGGAACATTAAAGCCGGTTATTAGCCAGTGAGAAAGACCGAGTGCGAGATGAATTGACGAAATTGGTAGCTCACATGAAACAAAAATGACATTTAAACAAACCGAAATAAG
>DATBTE010000044.1:0-27906 GCA_036559425.1 Pseudobdellovibrionaceae bacterium
AAATGCCGAAAGAGGATTTGCTTCATCGGCAAGACGTCATGAATGCTTTCAGTGAATCTCTCCGAGATAATCATTGGGTTGAAATTAAATAGGTATTCCTGACAAATCAAACTGTCACTGCTTGACTCCTTTTTATTTGCAGCGAGACTTCATCTCTTCATAGACCCAATTTGCCAAAACATAGACCCAGATCCGATTTTAAAGAATCAATAAACTCACCAATAATTTAGTAATTTTTGTCATTTGACCATTATTTCTTGGGCGTTAACGCTTTTCCTCCGTGGGTGCAGGGCAATAAAACTAAAGATCCCAACCGGCAAAAAAGTTAAATTTTGCAGACAAGGATGGATCTTATGTCAGACCTCACAAAGTGGCAACTCCATGAGTGGAAGCCAAAAACAATAAAGTTCGATTGGACCCCAAGAGAAAAAAATCTAAATCAAGCTTCGGGCGTGTGCGCGCTTGTCGATCTCCTTGTGGCTTCGCCCTTTTATGATGAACTAAAAAAATGTTTGCCTCAAAGGCACAGTAATAATTCTTATCATCCGATTCACTTTGCAACTCTTCTGATCGCAGGATTTTGGATGGGCTATGATTGCTTGGATGACCTTGAGGAGTTTGCAAATAATCCCGCCATCAAAGCGCAGTTTGGAAAAATCCCCCTGGCAAAAACATTTGGTGATTATCTCAGGGACTTTTCAGGGGAAAATATTTTAGCCTTAAGAACCCTGCTGACTCGCCAGGCTCTTTATTACCGCGAGGCTTTAAAAAAAGATTCTTCCATTACTTTTGATATGGACTCAACTGATCACGAGTACCATGGGGATCTGATTGAAGGACTTGAGATCAACTACAAGGGAAAGTGGTGTTTAGACTCACTTGAGGTCTTTGATGAGCTTGGATTTTGTTATGACTTTGATCTTCGCAGTGGCGCCACATTTTCCTCTGTAGGTTCAGTTGCAATGCTAGAGAAGATTCTCCTTCAACACACCCTGCGTGTGCCCTTAAAAGATGATTTCGCCAGACTTGATTCCGCATTTTGCACCGAGGAAATGATTCGGCTAGGTTTAAATAGAAAATTAAAAGCCACCATCACAGCCCATGGGCGCATCGGGTGGGAGAGGGAAGTAAAAAATATCACCAACTGGGTTCCGTGGCAGTATAGCGCTGAAGAAATTAAAGAAGCCCTCGAGACTGGAGTACAGCTTCCACAGGTTGAAGTGGGCTATTACATGTATACCCCGGGCTTTGCTGAAAATATTCGCTTGCCAGTGATTGTGAAACGCACCTTTAAACCCTACAAAAATCTCTCCCATAAAAAAAGAGCCGAGATGATAAAAAATAATCAAGATCCAAAACTTGGACTTTGGGAACACTACGCTGTTCTTTCACTGCGAGGACTGCACCCTGAGGCGCCGCAGAGCATTTTAGAATATCATCTAAAACGTGCCAATATGGAGAACCTTATTCGCGAAGAAAAAATCAACTTTGATCTCAGGCACTTTCCCACTAAGAAAATGTACGCCAATCAAGCCTACGCCCTCTTGGGTTTAATGGCTCATAATGTTTTTCGTTTAGTGGCGATCTTAGATAACCCCGAGCATCCCCATTACGCCAAACACTTAAGAAGAAAGTTTATCTATTTACCAGGGGAATTTAAAAATTGGAAAACTCAGAGACTTATTCGGGTCTCCGAGAACTCTTACCAGGAGGTGATGAAATTAAAAACAAGATGGGTGGAAATCTTTAAGCCACCCCCAGATCCTTCTTCAGAGTATTACTCGAAGAAGTCTTATCGGCGTTCTTTGACAACCTCATAATTTTTTTTGGAATCAGTTTCTTGGATTCTTAGAAGATTTGAGGGGGATTGAAGGACTTGAACTCACGCACACCACTTACACCACCGCAACAAGGCCGTGGTCGGCCTAAAATCACCCGCAGGGGCCTGACGGTGAGCACCCCCTTCGTAAGTCCACTCATCTCACGAGGTTTTTTGCCAATTTCTAGGCATGGCAGTGCCTCCGACCGTTTTTCACGGCATCGGAAAAATATTTTCTATTTGATTTTTTTTCTTGGAGAGCTTTGACGCGCCTTAAATTCGGATTTGGGTTTGAGCTTTTGAAGCCCCGTAAGTGATTGAAATCTTTTGTTAATGTTTTTTGCTATTTAGCTTTGGTTTCGAGACTTTTTGCGGGGAGATTTGGAGGTGGTGACCGGACTTGAACCGATGTACGAGCTTTTGCAGAGCTCTGCCTAACCCCTCGGCCACACCACCCTATTGGGTTAAAAAGAAAGATCAAATTAATAGTTTATGAGTTCTGAGTCAACTTAATCCCAACGCTTCAGTTTTTCAAAAGGCATCCAACTCATGTGAAGAGCCCGCTCGATATGGGGACCCTGTACATATTCTGACATTTCAAGATCTGCCAAAGTTCTGGCGACTCGAAGCGTTGCTTGATAGCGGCGCTCAGATCCGAAGTTTTTGTTCATCATGTGCTTAAGAAAGAAGCTATCTACCTCGTTTTCAATCTCGCTGATCGGTCGACGCGCATTCGTCACGCTCCCTCTCCCCAACTTCCGCAACCACTCCCGCCTCTTTTCAAGCTTCTCTAGGAGGTCCCACCCTGAAATAGCCGTCTCCTCTGCAGATCGCTGTCGCTTAGTGGTGAAAAAAAGGATTTCGAAACGATCCACCAAGGGACCTGACAACTTTTGCGCATAAGACTTACACTTGTGCAAAGAGAACCGGCACTGAGCCCGGCAGCCAGGCGTAAAATCACCGCAGGGGCAAAGATTCGTCGTGGCCACCACCTGCGCCATTGCGGGATATTTAATCGCCTTTGTGCCCCGAGAAAGCCTTAAAGCACCTTCCTCCATGGGCTCTCGTAAGCTCTCCTGAACTTTGGGATGAAACTCCAAGAGTTCATCTAAAACCAAAAGCCCCCGATGGGCTCGGCTGATTTCTCCGGGCTGTGGAGGAACTCCTCCCCCAATCAAGGCTAGGGGTGTGATGGAATGGTGAGGATTTATAAGGGGCCTCCATAAACTTTCTCCCTCTGCCAAGCCCTTATGGATCTTTTTAATTTCTAAAATCTCTTCGGGCCTTGGCTCACTCATAAGGCTTCCCAAGGTTTTGGCAATGGTCGTCTTCCCCGACCCTGAAGGCCCGGCTAGCAGGAGGGAATGCCCCCCTAAAGCCGCCAAGGAAAGGATTTCGACATGGGTTTCGCTAAAACGAAATTCCAAACCCTCTTGAGGTCTTTCAATGACTAAGGTTTTCATCTCGGGAGCATGAAGTCGCGGCTGTGGAAGGTCTTTGAGCTCATGGATCACGCGACGAGAAAAAGGACAACAGACCGAACTTAAACTGCCGGTCAGCACCTGCGTCTCAGGGCCCGCCTCGAAATCGCTGGCCAGATCTTCAGGTTCAAAAACTTCGCCACTTAAACCCAGTTCTCCGTAAATAAAAAAATGATTCTGCACCAAGGGTGACGGCAGTTGCCCTGTTTCCCAGAGGATTCCTGTGGCCACCGCCAGTTCGATTCCCCGCGAAGATTTCTTTAAGTGATTCGGTCGAATATTCACAAAGACCTGTTGGGCCCGGGGAAAATCAAAGCCCTGCTGACGAATCGCACTTTTGATACGATGAATGCTTTCTTTAATGATTTGATCGGGAAGCCCCAAAAACTGAATCGTCGGAAGCCCCGGCAACAGCGTGACTTCAACTTCAACAGGAACCAAGGAACTATTTTCACGAACAAGAGATTTGATTTTCATGCTTGGCTGCTTAAGCAAAGCCGTCGCCAAGCTGAAAGGGCCTGCAGGCAGTGTCCCCGTCCCAAGCTTCTTTAGGTTCGGACAGGGCTTTCGAATTTCGGACTATTTATCCAAATCCAACTCTTTGATCTTTGCCAAAGGATGATGTTCATCAATCGCCTTCGTCATCGAGCGAGTGGTGACATTGGTATATATTTGTGTCGTCTGGATACTCGCATGACCCAAAAGTAATTGGATAGAACGCAGATCCGCGCCGCTTTCCAGCAAAGCCGTGGCGCAGGCATGACGGAAACGATGAGGACTCACCGGCTCCGCAAAACCCGCTTTTGCCGACCAAGCGGCCAGCCATCTCCAGACATCGACTCTCGAGGGACGATTCCCTCGATCATTAATCAAAACAGATGGAGTGGCCTCTTTTAAAAGCGCAGGACGAATCTCTTGCAGATAATAAATCAAATGCTCCGCTAAATTTTCCGTGATCGGAGACAAACGCTCTTTATTGCCTTTTCCTAAAACCTTGATCCAACGATCCGTGGGATTAAAATCCGAGACATTCAAACAAATCAGCTCTGTGACTCGCACCCCTAGGCCATAAAGGAACAACAAAGTCATTTGATTGCGTGCGGTTTTGATCGGATCCGGAGTTTCCGCGGCATCAAAGAGCCGCTGAAATTCATGGGGAGTTAAAACCTTCGGCAAACCCACTTTCACTTTGGGGGGACGAAGTTCACGAAGCTCTGAACATTTCATACCGCGGGATTCGCAAAAACGAAAATAAGTGCGAAGGCTGCTAATCACCCGCGCCTGGGAACGGGTTGAAAGTTTATGTTTTCTCATAAACTCATAGAAGCCGCTAATTTGTGATTGGGTTTTGCGAAACTCAACATAGAGTTCAAGATCGCGGCGGTAGGCCATCACCGTATTCTGTGAGCGACCACGGACATTTTGTAACTCATCAAAAAATTCTATCCAAAGTTCCAATTCCATAAAACCAATTACAAAAGATTTTATGTTACATTGGCAAGCGGCTTTCGAACTTATTTGGAACTTAGGCGCTGCGTCTCAGATATTCGTTCGAAAGACATTTCTGAGTTTCAACAAAAGCTTATTGTGCAGACATTCCGATAGAGTTCCATCCACTGCAATAGAACCATAGATAAACGACAGTCCCACTATCGCCGATATCGTCATTATTCGTGTCGGCCAGTTTAATGTAGATGGGAGCTCTGATGGTACTGGGACCTTTCAATGTCACCCACATTGGACTGACCGATTGAGTGCTTAAGTTGGTCGAAATCATACCCACTTGCAAACCACTGACTTGATAGGTGCCATCGGCGACACAAGTTGAACCTGAGGCCGTGAAGGTTCCTCCCGTGACCATCCCTTGATAAGTTCCAGACATTCGTGGACTCGAGCCCGGGGATTGGGCAGCGGCGGTGTCAAGACTGTTTTGATCCGCAATCACCGTCAAATTGTCGATACGGAAACCACCGCCTGAAACATTCCCGGAGAATACAGGAGGGCCAGCGACAAAACCAGTGCAGTTGATACAGCCATCAGTTCCAGTGGCTGCGGCTGGCGCCGCAGCGGCGACTGGATCGCCACCATTGCTGGTGTTACCACAGGCAGTGGTTAATAACATCAGTGAAGTTAAAGCTGTGAATAAAATTTCCGTCGTTTTCATATCATCCTCTTTTCTCAAGACGCATCCGGCGCTTGTTTTAGGGGCCATTAAAAGTTCAGATCATTCCGAGTCCCACACAACCACAGAGAGAAAAGCCCCGTGCTTTGTGTTCTAGTTGGAACGACTTCAATAGCGGCAGGAATCATTCCCTGGGGACCTACTAAATTCACTGTTCCCGTAAATACATCCGCATTCAATTGTCCTTGTTGAGTCATTTGAATCGTAAAGGGGCCATTTAAGTTTGGTTGTCCGATTTGACAAACATAATTATTGATTTGAACAACTCCAGTGATTGAGCCAGGCCCTGTGCCCGAAGGGCTTCCCATCACTTGGAACTGGGCTTGAAAGTAGCCAGCGCTTGTGGTTGTTCCACCATAAAGCATCTGGCCGCCGCCCACCATCCCATTCACGCAAGGTTGAATAGGACAAACCGGCGGAGTGACCACGACAGGAGGCGGAGCCGCGTTTCCACCGCCACTGTTGTTCTTAGAGCAGGCTGTCGTTATCACTGTTAAAGATGCAAGAGTGACAAACACAAGCTTCCTCATTTTGTTAGTATTCGTTTGAGTTTTCATAAACACCTCTCGTAACTTTACTTTCATTGGTTAAATGCTTTTGATTTTGATAATCCAGTAAACGTCCCCACTCTGCGGTATCCATCAGAAGGCAAGGGATTGGACTTATCCATCACCGTGGTGGAACGACAATTGTAAGGACCGTTATAAATAAACCAGCAATATCTCTGGGTGCCCTGAGGAGCGAATGTCTGTGTGAAGTTTTTAAACCAGACAGATCCACTCAGAAAGGCGGCACCTTGCGCATCCGCTTGAGTCATCACATTATCGATCACCAGAACAATGGCGCCGTAGGAATCCTGAAAATAACCCGTAAAGTTTTTACCGCCATTGAACCAATAATTGTATTGAGCATGATAAAGACCCACATCTTTATTGGTGCCATAACTTTCGAAACTCTGATTTGTTCCGGTTCCAGCTGCGAAATAGCCTTCATAGTGTTGACCGGCATCATCATAAGCCAGCTTCACCTGGCCACCAAAACGGCCACCGCCGACATCTACCAAATTCACATTTAATTTTACGTTCGTCGGATTATTGAGCGGATGAGTTCCCACATAAGTATTAAAAATCTCCAAGCTGTCTGGCTTAAACGTGACGCTTGAGCCATAAGACCAATTGTCTCCAGCGGTACCAGCTCCTTGACCTGGAGGAGCATTCACCGGAAATGTCGGGTTCACAACAGGAGGAGCCACCGGCGTCACCGGAGCGGGGTCGCTGGCTTTCATCTCTTTGGCACACCCTACGCCCAATAAAGCCAGGGTCGCCAATATTAAGATAAGCTTCGAGTTTTTCATAATTGCCTCTCTGTTATGAGGTCCTCCAACAGTGAGAACCTCTCACTCACAAGCAATGCGAGTCCTGTGCCGTCCATGCCACGAACCCATACCGGGGATAACCCTTCAGATTTTCAGGGTTTTTAGCCATCTATTCAGAATGAGACAAAGTCCCTAAAGACCCTCTAAAAGGGATGAGACCTATTTTTGTCACAGGAGAGTTAGAAAATCAGACACTTCCAAAGCCGACTGATGGCTTGCGAGTGGAAAGTCTGACTAGACATCGGGGAAACAGAATAAAAACAAACTAAATTTTATTATATTTATTCACTCCCCTCTTCAGTTCTCAAAAGAAGAACCGAAGAGGTATTCAGGAGAAACAATATGCAAAACAGAACTTTGAACATGCTTGTGATTGGCGCCGTCGCAGTTTTCGTGTGCCGCGTTTTTATTAACTTTTAATTCAGCTTTTCAAGTCCTCTTTTACTGGGTTCGACGCCTGACCCAAGCCCATAAGAGGTTTAATAATTTCCAGAGGCAACGGGAAAATAATGGTATTCGTTTTATCGCCAGCGATCTCAGTCAGAGTCTGTAAATAAGCCAATTGCATCGCTGCCGGAGAAGTCGAAATTAATTTAGAGGCATCGGCCAATTTCTGAGCCCGCTGCAACTCCCCTTCCGCACTGATGATTTTCGCGCGACGTTCCCGCTCCGACTCCGCCTCTCGGGCCATCGCTCTTTGCATCTCTTTTGGCAAATCAATTTGTTTTACTTCCACCATCACCACTTTGATTCCCCAGGCTTCGGTGTGCTTATCAAGAATCCCTTGCAAGGTCTGATTGACTTGGTCACGATGGACAAGGATTTCATCGAGATAGTACTGACCCATCACCGAACGCAGAGTGGTTTGCGCCAACTGGCTTGTCGCAAAATAATAATCTTCGATTTTAGTGATCGCCTCTTCCGGAGAAACGACTTTGAAGTAAACCACGGCATTTACCTGCATACTCACGTTATCTTTGGTGATAATATCTTGCGGTTTTACATCCATGGTAATGGTGCGCATATCCGTCTTCAAAATTCTTTCCACTCCGGGGATCAGCAAGATTAAACCAGGTCCACGAACTCCAACGAAACGGCCAAAACGCAGAATCACTCCACGCTCCCACTCCGGCAATATTTTGACGGTCGCCGTGAGGAGGACAATCGCCAGCACTCCTAGAAAAATTAAAAATTCCACACCTTACTCCTTCTGCTTAATTGATATCTTCGTCATTTATTTCTTCTTAATTTTCAGAGTCAAACCCTGACGATCTAATACTTCCACCGCATCGGTGATTTTCAGTTCTTCATCGCATATAAACTTCCAGAACTCACCCTGAATCTCCACCTGTCCCGAACAGCCTGGGGGATCAAGGCTCACGATAGTCACTCTTTGAGTCTTTAAGTCAAAATCCGTGTCATGGCGACGGCTGCGAAAAGTGCGAAGCGCCAGAGTTCCCAGGCCTAAAAAAATGGCCACAAGCACAAGAGTCACACCACCGATCAAGGTCCAAGGAAGACTCTGACCGCTGAGGTTTCTGTCAAAGAGCAATACACTTCCCATTACAAAAGAAATTATACCGCCGACTCCTAAGATCCCGAAGCTTGTCACGAAAAGTTCTGCGATAAGAAAAGCCACGCCGAGCAGAATCAACGCCAAACCGCCCCACATCACTCCCAGCTTATGGAAAGAGATCAAGGATAAAATCAAACCTATGCCACCAATCACTCCGGGAGCAATCAGGCCGGGATGCGTGATCTCGACATAGAGCAAAGCTAGGCTTCCCATAAAAAGCAAATAGGCTATTTCAGGATCTGCGGTGAAATTCAAAATCCGATAGCGCAGATCCGGTTGAAACTCTTTGAGACTTCCCACTTGCACTGCGAAATCTTTTTGTTCGCGGACGAGAACTTTACGGCCCTGCACTTCCTGTAAAAATTCAAGTTCATTGTTGGCAACGATATCCAAGGCCTTAAGCTTTTTAGCCTCTTCGGCACTTACTGCTTTGGCTTCGGTCACGATTTCCTTAGCAAATTCAGAGCTGCGCCCTCGCAACGCCACAATCCCCTCCAACCAACTGACCGTATCGTTCACCACTTTATTACGCAGATCTTGCGGCGTCTCGCCTCCCGTCCCGAGGATCGGCGTAGCAGCCCCAATATTGGTGGCAGTAAGGCCTCCGTTCACATGACAAGCCATCAAGATAATGGCCCCTGCGCTTCCGGCATGGCCACCCGAGGGAGAAATCAAACAGAGGTAAGGAAGGGGGGACGCCAGGATTTGCTCAATGATCAAACGCGTGCTTTGCAAACTGCCGCCGGGAGTATTCATCCGCACAAACAAAGAGCTGCAATGACTCTCAAGAGCAAAATTTTGGGCTCGTGTGAGGTAGTCCAGGGTGGCCGCGCCAATGGCGTCTTGAATGGTCACTGCAACGGTGCAATTTTGCTGAGTCTGGGTCGGAGTTGGTGCTCCGAGGGAGTTAAGACCAACGAACAAAATAAGGACTCCTAATAAAAAAGTCCCAAGAGTTTTCATCCGACACCTATTTCCTTCATGACTTTTTGTAAATCAGCCCAAGCCATTTTTTTGGCAGAGGGATATTGCAATAAGTAGGAAGGGCTATAGCTTTCTAAAAAATTGATATTGCCAAGATTTTGTATGGAATTCTGCGTCGGCTTGCTGGAAAACAACATCACGAAAGGGGTGGTTATCTTTTGTGTATATTGTTGCAGAATTTGCGTCGTGGATTTCGTATTTCCCGCGAGATCACATTCTAAAATCAAATAGCGACGATTCCCCAGGCGCATCGCTTGAATCATTTTATCTAAGAGTTCTGCACACTCCGGCGCAAAAATACTTTGATCCGAGGCTTGTTTAAAATTCAGAAAAAGAAGATCGCACTTGTCAGCCTGAATCTCAGTTTGAACATTTGCTAGGTTCTGACGAATGCGCGCGGATTGAATTGTTTTCACTCCCAGCACGTTCTTCACATAGGAAAAATAATTGGTGATGCTCTCTTCTGCCGCCATAGCTGAGAATCTATTCTTTTCCTGGATTAAAGACCATGAAAACCAACTTCTTGCATTGCGCTATTGCCGGGTTTTTAACTCTTAACCCAAAACTAGACCGCTGACGTCTCAAGTTAAGGCACCTCAAGACCGATAGGTCTTTTGAGTGGATGTTCTTGTGAATGAACAGGATGTTCTGAAGCAAAAGCAAAGCCGAAATTCCAATTTTAGCTAGGAGGGCTTTTATGGAAATCTTCCGTTTTAACGTGGTCCCTGAGCAAGAAATCAAGCGTCGCGAAAAGTTCAAGTATGCACTCAGTCACTGTGCTGTTTGCCACGGAAATCTCGAATTCAATTATTTCGACACCCTCGACGAAGACAAAGTCGAAGAGGTCGCTCACTGCAAAGATTGCGGCCGCAAGGCCACGAACCAACTCCATTCGATTCATTGAAGCGTTCAAAAAACACAAATGACCAAGGATAAAACCCTGTTCATTTGTGAACTTATTGGTGAATTTAGAAGTTGTAGTCAGTTATAAAGGACGTGTGACCTGCAGAAAAGAATACTTTTTAAAATCGGAATCTCTGGTGAATATCCGTTTTACATTATTTTGTTTAAGGCATGTGGCAATTCTTGCATCAAAGATTTCACTTCCCTTCAAGCCAGGAATTTGCTTTTCAATTTCAGGGAGCAATCTCCACCAATTTATGTCCTCTTCCAGTATTCGAATATTATAACTCTCTAATAGATCTGAAAAGACTGAAATGGCTTTGGCAATTTTTAGTGGCGATTCAAATACTTTTGGATGTGTCAAAATTCGAAGAGTTTCTCCTACATTTGTAGGAGAAATACATAAGTCATCATTGATGTTCGTCAAGCCTCTCATAGCTTCTTCATGAAATGAAGACGAAGAGACCATAATTCCTATAAGAATATTTGTATCAAGTGCGGTCATCTTCAAGATCCTCCATCCATTCTTTGCGGGTTGTCAGATCGATTCGCTCAGCCCCAAGATCCAAGGGCTTAAAGCTCTTTACTTTTTGACCTTTTTTTTGCCGCCAAAGATCCCGACCTAGCACCGCCCATTGACTTACAATCTCACTGATTGAACGCCCACTTTTTTGAGCTTCTTTTTTGGCCTCTTCAAAAACTTTATCATCAAGAATAAGACTGGTCTTCATGTAATCTCCTATATTCTATATTAAAGAATATATATTCTTAAATCAATAAAATAGGATGCCTGTTTCAAAATGAATCACTAAAGAAAGCCGACTTCAGTTACCTACTACTATGCGCTCTCATAACCTAGAAACGAATTCTCACGCCAATCCCGGCATCAAGATCCGCCGCTATTGAAGGGATAAGTTCTAATATCATCGCCAGTTCTCCGAAGAATTCAAGGTTTGGATTATTGATATTAAAATCAAGTCCTAAAGATCCGCGAGGACCGAGAGAGATTTGAGAGTTGTCTTCTCTGTCGTTATAAGTAATCAAACGACCTCCCAACCCGTAATACATATTTAAAGGACCTTGAGTGGTTCCCCAACTGCGCGCGCGATCCCATAAATAATCCATATGCAATTGCAGTCCGCTATGTCTTCCACTGGAATAAGCAAGAGCGCCATCAATGGCATGACGCTCATCCAATTTCGCTTTCGCAGAAAGTCCTGTAGGATCTCCCAAGATAATGCCCAATCCAAAGTTTTCCGCGTGGGCCAGCGGCGCTTTAAAAACTCCTATAAAAACCGTGGTTAAAAATATGTAAATCCATGCGCGCATTTTCATAGTTGTGACTCCTCATTTTTTACTTTAGTTTTCATTTTAGTTTTATCTTCAGCTTATTTTTTACTTTATCTATAAGTGAAACTGCCTGCTCCACCTTATACAGATAGCCGATGCCAAAATACAATAACCCGTAAACCCCCAAAACAATCATCGCGCGTAAAATAACATGTGCAAAATTATTCAATAGGAACTTTATTCCAAAAGCAAGAGCGGCGCTGACGATAGCCACTCCCCAAAGCTTGAGTTGAAAGGAAAACTTCAAACCGGTGTCACCGATTTTCTTGTTGAGGGTGTGGCGAAGTAAATAAAATTCAATCCAGCCTGCGAGGCCCGCTGAAGCCGTCAGCCCGGTGGTTCCCCACCGCAAATCAACACCCAAAAGTTTTGGCAAATAAAAAGCACAGAACACACCCAAAATTGTGGTGAAGAAAACTCGCACCAAGGCAAATTTTAAAGGCGTCCGCGTATCACGCAAGGAATAAAAAGTTGAGGAGTAAAGCCTGCCTAAAGTACTAGCCAAAAGTCCTACTGTAGACCCGGCTAAAACCGCCCAAACATAATTCGTACTGTCGTGATCAAAAGCACCCGTCTGAAAAATTGCTCCGACGATCAAATCCCCCAAAGCTAAAAAACCCACCACAGAGGGAATAATAAAAAAAGCGATCTGCTGAAGCCCCCCGTTCAGTCGCGTTTGTAAATAAAGACTGACTTCTTGATCTGTCCCCGTCGCCTGGGACATGGCGGGAAGTTCGACCACCGAAATGCTCATTCCGAAAAGACTGATCGGCAGCAAATAC
This sequence comes from Pseudobdellovibrionaceae bacterium, assembly GCA_036559425.1. GTDB lineage: Bacteria > Bdellovibrionota > Bdellovibrionia > Bdellovibrionales > Bdellovibrionaceae > JACMRP01. The sequence continues at coordinate 12,453 of DATBTE010000044.1, forward strand.
AAAGTTTGAGCATAGGCCAACGCAGAAACCGCCCCAGTCGGCAGAAGACTTGCCAACACGTTATCGATATAAGCACTGACTTGCACCACTCCTCGAGAAAAGACCACGGGGAAAAAGTTTTTCAGAACAGTTCTGACACTCTCAACTTTTAAATTCAGGCTGGGATAAATTTTCCGTCCCAATTTCAAGGCAAAAGGAAATTGAATGAGAAATTGCAAAAAGCTTCCCAGCACCAAGCCGTAGGATGCGGTGATCGCGAGCGGATACGGAGCTTGATGGCGCCCTCCTAAAATAGCGCCAATAATCGCCAAATTCCAAATCACCGGGGCTACATAGGAAAGAAAAAATTTTCTATGAGAATTCAAAATCCCTAAGCACCAAGCTGACATCACCAGAAAACCAGTTCCGGGAAAAAGAATTTGCACAATCTCAATGGTCAGCTGTCTTTTTTCGCCGTGAAAACCTGGCGCGATCACATCAATTAAAAAGGGCGTGGCAAAAACCCCGATAAGAACCAGAACCGATGTGGCTACAAATAGTAAACTTCCCACGACTGAAGCCACCTTGGCGGCCTCTTCCTCGTGTTTTTTCGCTAGAAGTTGAGCGTAAACCGGAATAAAACTGGCTGACAGAACCCCTTCGCCAAAAAGATTCTGCAAGAAGTTGGGAATTTTCAAAGCCGCCTTAAAGGCATCTCCGGCGTCGGAATTTCCAAAGTAATGGGCGAAAACTCTTTCACGAACCAGGCCCGCTATGCGGCTAAAAAATATCCCTAATCCCACCAAAAAGGCATGCTTCTTCATGAATCCTCATCTTCACTTTCATTCAACTGTAAAAGCACACGCTCGGCAAGCACTCTGTTAAACCCCTTTAGCTTTGCGATCTCTTCAGGATCCGCTTCCTTCAACTCCTGCACACCCTTGAAATGGGTGAGCAGGACTTTCTTTCTTTTTTCACCTAGACCTATCACGAAATCAAGTTCACTCTCCAGGCTGGTATTTTCGCGCAATTTGCGATGGTAAGTAATAGCGAAGCGATGGGCCTCATCGCGTATGCCCACTAAAATGTGCAAAGCCTCTGAGTTCGAACGAAAGGTCAGAGCATTTTGACGCCCAGGCAAAAAGAAACGCTCTTCAGTGCTTGAAACTTCTGAAGATTGAAAATCCGACTCGGTTCGAGCCTTCGCCAACCCCACCACGGGAATCTCTTTACGGCCAATCTCCTCTAAGATTCTCATGGCTTGAGACAATTGCCCTTTTCCCCCATCCACCACCAACAAATGAGGGTCTTCATATTCAGTGTGCTTAAAGCGACGGCTCAGAACCTCATACATGGAGGCAAAATCATTGGAGCCTTCCACCGTTTTAATTTTATAGCGACGGTAATTTTCTTTACTGGGGACTCCCTCTTCAAAGACCACTTGCGAAGCCACGGTCTCCGTGCCCTGAAAATTCGAAATATCATAGCATTCTATCCGTGTCGGCCGCTGACTCAAGCCAAAACGCTCTTTGATTTCATCGAGACCCCGCATTTTCTCTTCGGATTTAGAAACATATTTTTCAAAATGCGCTTTGGCATTCTGATGCGCCATTTCGACCAAAGACCGACCTTTTTCATCCGTTGCAAAGCGCACCACGCTTTTATGCCCTGAACGCTCCAATAAAACCGCTTCCATTAACTTGTTCAGATCGCCGCCAATTTCCGTCGGCAAGAGCACTTCGTCGGGAATGATATTGTCCTCGTAGTATTGATTCATAAAAGAAACCAGCCACTCTCGGGCATCGCTGGCCGGATCCACCACATCCAGAACCGAAATAAAATGAGAACGAGTTCCAATCACCCGTCCCTGGCGAACGTGCACTGTTTCAATAAGAGTTCCGCGATCATCCCCAAAGTAACCAATCGCATCTTGATCTTTTTCAGAAGTATCATTGATCACCGATTGCTTTTCCAGGATCGATTTCACGCTCTCGATAGAATCCCGGAGCCTTGCAGCCACTTCGAATTTTTCTTCCTCCGCCGCTAGCAGCATTTTCTGCTTCAGGGTTTTAAGCACTGTTTTATTTTTTCCTTTCAAAAATAACAACGCCCCTTCCACCTCTGAACGATACTCTTCGCTGGAAATATATTCCACACAGGGAGCGGTACAGCGGCCAATTTGATGGGTCATGCAAGGACGTTTCCTGGCTTTCAACATGGCATCCGTGCAATCACGAATTTTAAAGGTGCGATTTAGAAACCGAATAGTCCCAAAGACCGCGCCGCCGCTGGTGTAGGGACCAAAATAAAGACTGCCATCTTTTTTCACCTTACGACTGAGATACAAACGAGGGTAATCCTCGTTCCAGGTGAAACGAATATAGGGGTAAGCCTTATCATCCCGCAGACGAATGTTGTACTTTGGACGGTGCTTTTTAATAAGCGAGGCTTCCAGCAAAAAAGCCTCCACTTCAGTTTTCGTAAGAATGTATTCGATGTGAGTGATGTTTTGCACAAGCAAACGGGTTTTTGGAGTATGATCTTTGCTGTCAGTAAAGTAACTGCGCACCCGATTTCTGAGGTTCTTGGCTTTTCCCACGTAGATGATCTTATCCTGAGCGCTCTTCATCAGATAGACGCCACTTTGAATAGGATATCCCTTGATTAACTCTCGGAGCTCGTCAAACTTTTGTGACATATTCTACTTCTTCAGCCCCTCAATGATCGTTTCGGTTTCTTTCTCCACTTCGCCGCTTCTTAAGCTGAGATCCAAAATTTGCAATCGTTTGATCTCATCACGGATTTTAGCGGCTTCCTCAAACTCCAGATCCGAAGAGTGTTTTTTCATTTTTTTGCGCAGTTTTTCAATTTCTTCCTGAATCTTGTTGGGCTCATTGCCAAACTTCTGCGCCATGCCCGCCTGTTTTCTTTCCATTCCATCGACCAGATGAGCGCCCACCGAGCCGTCAAAAACATCGCCCAATCCTTCTTTAATACGTTTCTTCACCGAGGCCGGAGTGATCCCGTATTTAAGATTATGCTCGGTCTGAATACGACGACGGCGATCGGTTTCGTCGATGGCCTTTCTCATCGAGTCCGTGATACGATCCCCGTAAAGAATCACTTTGCCATTGAGATTTCGCGCCGCACGGCCAATGGTTTGAATCAAAGATCTTTGCGAACGTAAAAAACCCTCTTTATCCGCATCGGTGATCCCCACTAAGCTGACCTCGGGAATATCCAAACCTTCGCGCAGCAAATTGATGCCGACAAGAACATCGAAAACTCCGAGCCGCAGGTCGCGCAGAATCTCGGTCCGCTCCACGGTTTGAATTTCACTGTGAAGATACTTCACCTTCACTCCCAAGCTTTCATAATACTCCGTCAAATCTTCAGCACTTCGCTTGGTCAAAGTCGTAATCAAAACCCGATCCCCGTTTTTAACCCGCTCGCGAATTTCCGCCAACAAATCATCGACCTGATGACGAACCGGGCGCACTTCGACCACAGGATCGATCAAGCCCGTGGGACGAATGATTTGCTCAATGATCACGCCCTCGGACTTTTCAAACTCATAATTTCCGGGAGTGGCCGACACATACACCACTTTATCCATCATGCGCTCAAACTCTTGAAAATTCAGCGGGCGATTGTCCAATGCGCTCGGCAAGCGAAAGCCATGTTCGACAAGAGTGGTCTTCCTGGCTCTGTCCCCCCGATACATCCCGCCAATTTGCGGAACCGTCACATGGGACTCATCAATAAACGTGACAAAGTGCTTTGGAAAGTATTCCAACAGAGTCGGAGGAGGCTCCCCCGGCCCACGCCCCGTCATATGGCGGGAGTAATTTTCGATTCCCTGACAAAATCCCATTTGCTCGATCATCTCAATGTCGTAATAAGTTCTTTGCTCCAGACGTTGCGCTTCTAACAACTTCACATTGTTTTTTAAAGCCACCAATTGTTCGCGCAGCTCTTCTTGAATGGTTTTAATGGCACGATTGAGATTCTCATCTCCGGTCACGTGATGGCTTCCGGGGTAAATACCGATTTGATCCAGCTCTTCAAGAACTTGGCCCGTCAATGGATCGACCCAGGAAATGCGTTCCACGTAGTCCCCGAAAAACTCCACCCGAATCGCCCGCTCCTCTTCGTAAGAGGGGAAAACCTCAACCACATCGCCGCGCACTCGCACCGTCCCACGATGAAAATCCACATTATTTCTGGTGTACTGAATGCGAATCAGTTCGTGCAAAAAATGATCGCGCTTCAATTCAGAATTCGCCACCAAATGAATCATCATCCCTTCATAGGCTTCCGGCGAGCCCAAGCCATAAATGCAAGAAACGGAACTCACGATGATGACATCCCGGCGATCAAATAAAGAACGCGTGGCGGAGTGGCGCATGCGATCAATCTGCTCATTGATGGCGGAATCTTTTTCTATATAAGTATCTGTCGAAGGAATATAAGCCTCAGGCTGATAATAATCATAGTAGCTGACAAAGTATTCCACCGCATTTTTCGGAAAGAGTTCCTTAAATTCCGCATAAAGCTGGGCAGCCAGGGTTTTATTCGGAGCCAACACCAAAGCGGGCTCATTCAACTGAGCAATCGTATGCGCCATGGTAAAGGTCTTCCCTGAACCCGTGACACCTAACAAAGTCTGATGATTAAGCCCTAGCTTAAAATTCTGCATCAAATCCTCGATGGCCTTCGGCTGGTCCCCCGAAGGCTTGAATTCTGAAACCAATTCAAAGCTCTTTTTGACTGCCATAAACACCTGCCTCCACTTAAAACAGGGGAATTGAAATCCCTTATCTTAAATGCTTCTAAGGCTGGTGTGAATATTTTGTTTCGAAATGCGCCAAATGGGATACAGCGCCGAAAGAATGTTTCCTCCGATCACCCACCAAATTGAGTTCATTTCCCAGCCAAGCTTTAGCTCCAGTTTTTTTAGCCAGAGAAAAGCCTCCCACAATGGGGCCAATACTGTATGCATAAGACAGACTAGATAGAAGTGTCATCATAGCAAGAGCCCACAGCGAGCATCTGAATAAACATTACTGACTCTCTTTTCTCTCTGTTGAGGGGATCTTTCTAAATATCGTGGGTTTTGTGTGGAAAACCCTAACTGCCATCGTGGCAGATGAAGACCGCCCGCCCACTCCGGGGCAAGTCTGGTCATCCCGATCAGACTTCTTACATTTATTTTTACCAAGGTCTCCTGAACACGCGTTGAATAATCATCTTCGACAAAAATTCCAGAAATTTTAAGGGGTTTTTCAAGGAACACTCATTGAAGCCAAAAATGCGTTTTGTCCAACAAGTCAGAAGGCTGTAACAGAAAAAATTGTGCGTTCGAAATATTTTGAACTCTTCAAAAGCGCGAGAACCGCTTATATTACTTATGAAATTTAAATTCGAGATTAAATTCTTGGCTTAAAGCTTAAACTCCAATGGTGTTAGAATTATTACAGTATGTACGACAGCTGAATTGTGTTATCATCTGGCCGAAATTTATTTTTTCTGATAACAATTTAATTGGAGGATTCATGAAATCATTATTTTTTATTTTAATAGCAGCTCTTTCAGCTTTTGCAAACGCAGGTGAACTTGATGGAATGACTTTTTGTAGAAAAGTTGAAACAGGTGGTATGTTTGGTCAACCAAAAGGTACTCGAGAGCACTGTGTTTCCTTTAAAGAAGATGTAATGACAGACAATGCAAATACTTTTTTTGGAAATCCGCCCGAGTGTTTTTCTTACACTATCGAAAACTCTAAAATAATTAATTCTGATAAAAACTCCGATACAGGGTATGAGATTCAGGGAGAGGCTATAGTAGTCCCAGAAACTGGCGCTGTTTTAACTCTTAAATTAAATAGATGATGTTTCAAAATCACTCCTCTTTGAATCCGAGCTCACATTACGTGACTGTCATTTAGATTTATTTTTAAAATCGGCTGCCACGGCATAGCTCTCCACGAACGGCTATGGCTGCCAACCTACTTCGTCACTTCCCAAAAACTGCCCTCAGGAGTATCGCTCACAGAAATCCCCAGCTCCGTGAGCTTCTTGCGATACTCATCGGATTTCGCAAAGTCTTTATCGGCGCGGGCTTGAGAGCGCTCCGCCACCAGTTGATCCACCGCCGCCCGCTGCAGATTCATTTTCTCCAGCAACATATTATCGAGCTTCAATAAAAAGCCATTCGCAGGTTCTTGGAACATCGCCATGAGAGCACCCAGTTTGCGCACAAAATTAAGAAAGCTCTGTGCCTTACCAAGTACTGCGGGGTTGGGCTTGATTCCACGCTTCACCTGAGTATTAAACTGACGAACCACTTCAAAAAGTGCCGCCATCGCATTCGGAGTGCCAAAGTCATCATTCAAGGCTTCACTCACCTTTGTCCAAGCCTCAGCGGTGATCTTCTCAAAACCCACATCTACAGGGACTGTCGCCTCCCCAAGCAAACTCTCAGCCACGGCTGTTGCCGAGTAAATGCGTGCCAGATTGGAGACCGCCCGATCCACGGCCTCGTCACTAAAGTCACTGGGCGAACGATAGTGCACCGACAAGATCATCCATTTATAAATTTCAGAATTATATTTCTCTAAAAACTCTCGCATGGTCACAAAGTTGCCAAGGGATTTGGACATCTTCTGATTGCCGAAGTTGAGCATATTCCAATGCATCCAGTATTTTACAAAATGCTTCCCGCTGCAGCCTTCACTTTGTGCTATTTCATTTTCATGATGCGGAAAAATCAAATCCGTTCCGCCCCCATGAATATCGATTTGCTCGCCGAAGATTTTTTCAATCATCGCCGAGCATTCAATATGCCAACCTGGACGGCCAGGGCCCCAGGGAGACGGCCACGAAGGCTCTCCGGGCTTCGCCCCTTTCCACAGAGCGAAATCAAGCGGACTTTTTTTCTTTTCATCAATCTCAACCCGCGCGCCCGCTTTAAGGTCTTCCACCTGGCGGCCACTCAGTTTTCCGTAGCTCGAAAAACTTTCGATGGAATAAAGAACATCCCCATCCGCCACATAAGCTTTTTTATTTTCTATCAACTGAGCCACAATGGAGCGGATTTCATCCATGCTCTCAGTCACCTTTGGGTTATGGTCATGGGGACGAAGTCCCAGAAGGGAAAAATCTTTTTTGTACTCAGCAATATATTTCTCAGCCAAATCTTCAGGCTTCACACCCTGCTTGTTGGCGCTTTCAATAATTTTATCATCCACATCGGTAAAGTTGAGAGCATATTCCACTTGATAGCCTAAATTCTCCAACCAATTGCGTACCAGATTAAAAAACACGACCCCGCGAAAATTTCCCACGTGCAGAAAACTGTAAACTGTCGGACCACAAACATAAATCTTCACTTTGCCTTTTCCTAAAGGTTCAAAGTCCTCTAACTTTCTAGATTCTGTATTGTGTATACGCAGCATTTTTTATCCGATCTTAGCTAAAACTTTATTCACGCGATCGACCAACGAGGCGGTCTTAATCAGAGGAACCAATATCTTCAGCTCGGTTCCGTGAGGCTTTCCAATCACCGCCACCCGGATCGGCATAAAGAGATTTTTCCCTTTAGCTCCTGTTTTATTTTTAACTTCATCTTGAAGTTTCAAGAATTCCTCTTCAGATAAGTAATCTTTTCCTGAAGCTTGAACCAATTCTTTCCAGGTCGTCAACACGGCTTTCGTCGGCTCCCAAGCTAAAGCCTCGTCAGCCTCTGGCTGAATCACAAAAGAATTGTCATTCAAAGGCTTGTACAGCTCAATGGCATCCGCCAAAGTTTCCATAGAAGTCTTAAAGGCCACAATGGACTTTTCTTGCCACATAGGATCCTGCGGAAGCTGCATCTTCTCGCGAGCCAGAAAAGGCTGAATCTCTTTCCAAAGTTCCATATTAGGCAAAGCCCGTAAGTGCATGGCATTCATCCACTTGAATTTCACCCGATCAAAAACGGCGCCTGAAGGATTCAAACGAGTGACATCAAAGGCCTGAATCATCTCATCCACCGTCATAATCTCTTTGCCCTCAGGATGTGACCATCCCAAAAGAGCGATGAAATTTAAAACGGCTGAAGGCAAATAACCTTCTTCTTTCAGCTGACCGCAAGCCACGGCACCCTTGCGCTTGGAGAGCTTCTGCCGATCCTCATCCAGAATTAAAGAGATGTGGGCAAACTGCGGAGCCTGCCACCCCATGGCTTCGTAAATCATCAGTTGGCGAAGAGTGTTGGGCAAATGTTCTTCAGCCCGGAACACATGGCTCATTTTCATTAGGTGGTCATCGATGACGCAGCAGAAATTATAAACCGGCATCCCTCCGGAACGGAGAATGACAAAATCCCCCACCATATCTGAGGGGAACTTTACTTCGCCGCGGACAAGGTCGGTGAAAATATAATCTTTTTTTAGCTCCCGGGTTTTAAAGCGCACCACGGCTTTTTCTCCCGCGGCTAATTTTTCTTGGGCCTTCGCCAAAGGCCAATCTTGGTAAGGAGACTCCACTTGCGGAGGACGTCCCGCCTGAATAGCGGCCTCACGTTGTACGGTGATTTCCTCATCCGTTAAGAAGCAATAATAAGCTTTGCCGGAGTTCAATAGCTCGTTGGCAATAGCTTTATAAATAGGAAGACGCTCGCTTTGCTTGTAAGGACCTAAGGGCCCCTGATCCTGCAAAGTGACCGGGTCCACGCCCTCTGCCCAAAGAAGGTTCAACCAGACCATGTCATCCACCACTCCACGCAAAGATTCCTGGGTGGAGCGCGCCTCGTCCGTGTCTTCAATGCGAAGAATGAATTCGCCCCTCTGTTTTTTGGCGAAAAGATAATTGTACAAAGCCGTACGGGCCCCTCCAACATGAAGATAGCCAGTGGGAGACGGAGCAAAGCGAACACGAACCTTAGACATAAGAACCTCTAAAAAGAAAAAAGCCCGGGAAAAACCCAGGCTTTTAATAATCGCTAATTTTATTAGAAAAATCAAACCAAGTTAACTTACGGAACTACTCCAAAAATCGCTTTCACTTCTTCCTCTTTAAAAAGCTCTTCTTGACTCGTCGCTAAGGTCAGCTCCTTCAGAAGAAGAGTGCGTGCCGTATCAAGCATTTTACGTTCGCCAAAGCTCAACTCTTTATCAACCTTTAGTAAAAACAAATCGCGTAAAACTTCAGCGATTTCGAAAACAGAACCAGTTTTAATCTTTTCCATGTATTCACGGTAGCGGCGATTCCAAGTTTGAGTATCAATTTTAACATCAGTTTCACGCAGAATGCTTACTACACGACCCGCTTCTTCTTTAGAAATAATCGGACGAAGACCTACAGATTCAACGTTATCCCGGGGAATCATAATCTTCATCCCAGTATCGAGAATTTGGATAGAATAAAAGGTCTGCTTATTGCCGAGGATCTCTTTTGTTTCAATTGCTGTGACCTTGCCTACGCCATGGCCCGGATACACCGCATTGTCACCAACATTAAAAGTCACCATCGGAAGACCTCCCTCGTTTGACCCTAACCCAATAAGAGCCTTGGTGTTTTTAGCAAATTTGACACGAGTTATCAAATGAAAGCGACTTAGCTAGAAAAAATACAAAAAAGCCCCGCTTGCGGCGAGGCCTTCATCAAGTAATATCAATAACTTACAAATTAGTTCTCACGCGCTGTATAAACTAATGCATAAGGCTGTCTGCCGTTTTGACCCTGGGGAACTTTAGGAGCTTTCACCGTAAGGGTGTAGGAACCCGCTGGCAAATTGCTCAGCTCAATAACTTCATTGTTGTTCACGTGATCGCTCGGAGCCACATTCTGACCATTGCCAGTCAAAGTGAGATCCAAGTCGTTGACCAATGCCACCGCTGCGTCCGGAGAAGCTGGAGCATCCGTATAAACCATATTCACTAAGAGGGAACCAGATCCGTTCAAGATGACGGTGAAAGAGTGTTCTTCGCCTTGAGCTAAACCACTTTTATCGTCCACAAAATGAGTATTGCTAGAAAGATTGGCCGCACTGCCCACATCCATACGTCCATAGCCTTCATCAGAGTTCGGACGACGAGTCGCAAGTTCTTGACCTCGAGCTACGCCCACTTCTCCGTACTGGCCAGGGAACATATCGATTGCCGTGTGCAAAAGAGTCGCTTTTAATAGAGCCGCTGAAGGAGAGGCCAGTTGAAACTTCTCTTGCAATACTTGACGAACCACTGCAGCCCCGCCAGCGACCAGTGGAGTCGCCATGGAAGTACCCCCAGAGTACGCATAATCCACATTGTACGCGCCCCAAAGAGGACTCGCACCCACTACATGAGAACGATTGCTCAAGATGTTGGTTCCTGGAGCTACGATTTCAGGTTTTGTACGACCATCCACTGTCGGGCCACGAGATGAGAACATCGCCAAACCGTTGATGTTGTCAGAGATGTAAGAGCTAGCAATAGGCTCCGCACTCCAGTGATCGGCAGCGGAGCGAAGCTTGTTGATAGGAGACTGGATACCGCCCGTGCTTATCAAGTTTTCTGAAGCTCCTACTGTCAAAGCATTTTTTGACGTACCGGGGGAACTCACAGAGTTGGGATCAATGCGACCGTCTTTGTTCGCATCAATTCCGCTATTGCCAGCCGCGAAAATGATCAACATATCCGGATTATTGAACGTAAATTCGTCCAAGCTCGAAGCGTAGTTGTCATAAGCCCCGAAGTTTCGCGCAGACCCCCAAGAGTTCGAGTGAACGCGGGCTCCATCGGCATAGGCTTTAGAGAAGAGATCTTGAATCTTAGAGGGCACCGTGAGGTTTTTCATCATCGGAGACCACATGGCCTCAGGGATGAGACTCGCCTCATAGGCACCCCCACGAATTTTTCCGCCGGAAGCAGTCCCGCGACCAAGAATAGAACCGGCCACATGAGTTCCATGCCCCATAGGATCATCCCAAGCTTTAGAGAAAAGACCGAAGATATAACCTTTAAGAACCGCGTCTTTAAAATCTCCGGTTAATTGGTTTTCACCCATATCCAGACCTGTGTCAGCCATGGCCACCACTTGATTGCGCCCTTTATAGCCCATCGCCCACGCTGGATCGAAGTTGGCTACTTTGGTTCCAGTCTCATAATCGTTAAGATCCGTATAATCACCAGTCCCTTGAACTATAGGAGTTGGCGTTCCCTCGTCAAAAACCATGTGCATGGATTTCATTTCAACATAGGGCTGTATGTGCTCAACACCTTGAAAAGCGGCCACCGCACGAACCATTCCGCGAGGAACCACTGCGACGATGGACTTGCCGTCCGCATAGTGAACTGTGGATTGAGCCAAGCTTTTGATCTTCACTGCGATGTCTCTGGTCTCATTCGCTTTGAAAGTTTTTACTAAAATAGAAGTCTGCTCTTCTTTATTAAAAATGCTGGCCGCACCAAAAGAAGTGCTGACTTTATAATCTGCTTTGAAAGGAAGAACCGCTTCGATCGCCTTATGAGTGCGCCATTGCTGGATCTTTGCAATAGGAGCCCGAACCATTAAAGCATCGTCCGGAAGATAACCAAAAATCTCCGCCCCCATTGCTTTCAGTTCCGCTTTGTCTTTTTCCGTGATCAGGTTTTTAAACTGAATGATCAAATCTTGAGGCCCTGATAGGTTGCCCGCTTGAGCACTCATCAGGCTCTCTACTTGCTTGGACTCCACCCTCCCGACATTCAACCGCAGCACTGTGCCTGCGTGAGCTAAAGAAGATATCGACGCAGCAATAGATGCAATAACTAAAATGTTCTTTGAAAGTAAATTCACTTTCCCCTCCCCCACTAAAGTTTCGAAAATCAGATCATACAGTCGAAGGGGTGTATAGAAAAAAATAAATGCACTGCTGCATTAGGCAATGCCTGCAAGATTGGCGGGGCCATGAGTTTTCGTGAGTTCTTCACGCAAAGACTGGTTTTCTGCAAGTTTTAACTGATTGTCTTTTCGGAGAACCTCGAAAGCGGCTTCACGAGCTTCTTGAAGAATCGACATATCTCTCACCAAATTAGCCATTTTAAATCCAGGCAAACCGGATTGACGAGTGCCCATAAATTCTCCGGGTCCACGCATTTCCAAATCGAATTCGGCGATCTTAAAACCATCAGTGGTTTTTTCCATAAACTCCGTGCGCAGCTTGGCTTCTTCGGAAACCGCGTAACCCATAATAAGAATGCAATAACTTTTATGAGATCCGCGTCCGACTCTTCCTCTTAATTGGTGCAACTGAGACAACCCGAAACGTTCCGCATGTTCAATAATCATCATATTGGCATTGGGAACATCCACTCCCACTTCAATCACTGTCGTGGAAACCAAAACCTGCAAATCACCCTTGCGGAAATGCGTCATCACTTCTTCTTTTTCTTGAGGCTTCATTTTCCCATGCAAAAGACCCATTTTTATGTTGGGAAATTGCCGCTGAAGGTTTTGGAATTCAGAAACCGCATTTTTTAAATCTATTTTTTCGCTTTCTTCAACCAAGGGGTAAACGATATAAGCCTGTCGCCCCTTATTGATTTGCTCTTGCATGAACTGCAAAGCTGCGTTTTTTTTACTATCAAAAATCGCCCGGGTTTGGATCGGACTTCTTCCCGGCGGCATTTCATCAATAATGGAAACATCTAAATCCCCATACACCGTCATAGCTAAGGTTCGAGGAATGGGGGTCGCAGTCATCACCAGAAAGTGGGGAGAGAGGCCTTTGCCTTTTAAGGCTCCGCGCTGCTCCACTCCAAAACGATGCTGCTCATCAATAATAACCAAAGCCAAACTCTTAAACTGAACTTCCTCTTCGAGGAGGGCATGAGTGCCCATGAGGAAATCAATTTCGCCAACCGCCAGTTGCTGCAAAAGCTGCTTTCGTTCCGCCGTCTTTGTTTTTCCCGTGAGGAGGCCCAAACGAAGTCCCAGCGGCGCCAGCAATTGCTGGGCATTTTTGAAATGCTGTTCGGCCAAGATCTCCGTGGGCACCATCAAGCAACTTTGCAAACCGCTTTCACTGGCAGCAACTGCCGCCATAAAACACACCAAGGTTTTTCCGGAACCCACATCGCCTTGGACCATGCGATGCATGGGAGAGGATTTTTCCAAATCTGTTTTAATTTCTTGAAAAGCTTTTTTTTGCGCATTGGTTAAGCTAAAGGGCAAAGATTTTTGCAGTTCTTCGAGCTTTTTTCCATCGCTGGAAAAAGCCAGGCCTTTCTCTTTTTCAAAGCCGATTTTTTTCGAAGCCAAATAAAGTTCTAACCAAAAAAACTCTTCAAAGATGGTGCGACGATGTGCCGGGGTTTTAAGCTCCGCATATTGGACCCCTAACGCCGTCTCCGGATCATGAAGCAGCTTTAAAGCTTTTCGACGAGAGATCAAATTGTACTTTTTTACGATCCAAGACGGCAATTGCTCCGGCGGCCACTCCTGTTCCGGAAGCAAAGACAAAGCGGCTTTAATAAAACGATGGATTTTGGCGGTGCCCAAGCCCTCAATCTCGGTATAAAGAGGAATCAAAGAATCGTGATTTTCCTCTTCGGGATCGATGTCGCGGATATCGGGATGTTGGAATTGAATCTTGCCCCGGTAATCACTGACTTTACCGACGACTCGGACTTCTTTAAAAGGCGTAAAGCGCTCAAAATAGCCCTTGTAAGGAATGCGAAAAAATTTGCAGCGAATTTGTCCCGAGGAATCGCGGACCACGACGTCATACATTTTACGATGGGAATTCCCCATATTAATACTGTGAACAGAAACCACTTGCGCTTTTACACTGACGATATCCCCGACTTTGAGGCTGGCGATATTGCGAGCCGCGCGTTGGTCTTCATAAGCGCGCGGATAGAACTCCAAAAGTTCACCCACTGTTCGAATGCCATGCCTTGCAAAGAGCGAGGCCAGCTTGGGACCGACTCCCTTGAGATATTGTAATGAGGTATCTAGACGAAGGGCCATGTTGATCAAATTTTCATCTTTTGATTTTCGAGTCAATGAATCCATGAAATAATAGGGAGATGCAGCAGGAAGCTTATTTTCGAATACGTCTGAGCACAATCCGTCCGTCAAAAGCTACATCTTTTGATATTTACATTCAAATCAATGGCCAAATGGTTCTTTATCTTAAGACAGGGGACGCCCTTTCTAGTTTGAAGATTGAATCTTTGCATAACAAGGACACGGGCAATACTTTTTTTGTTTTGACCTCGCAAAAACAAGCCTATCGGGATTGGGTCAAAGAGGAAATGAACTCGGCGGAGCTCAATCCCTTTGAAAAAAGCAAAATTTTACGCGAATCCTCCGTCGCCTTGATGGAAGATCTCTTTGAAAACCCCGACGTTAACACCGCGCTGGATGAGTCGCGCCCCATTATTAAGAACTTTATCGACTTTATGGAACAAGCTCCTGAGGCCATGGGTTATATGATCAGCCTTTCGGGACATGATTTTTATACCTATAATCATTCTTTGGACGTGAGTATTTACTCCTTGGGGCTGGGCTCGATTCTTTCCTTCAATAAGACGGACCTTGAGGATCTTGGCGTCAGCTCTTTGTTTCACGACATTGGCAAGCGCAACGTGAGCTTAGATATTCTTTGTAAAAAAGGGGGCTTGGACGACGCTGAGTGGGAACAAATGAAACGCCACCCTCAGTATGGACTGATGATCCTCAATCAGAATCCAAATATTAGTGATGCGATCAAGGCCGCTTGCTTTGAACATCACGAAAGCTTCACTGGAAATGGATATCCGCAAGGGATTTCTGGTCAAGAAATTCATCCCTTCGCACGTATTGTCGCCATCACTGACACCTACGATGCAATGACGACTCAGCGATCTTATAATGCACCCCTTAAGCCTTTTGATGCTGTCATTATGATGAAGGAAAAGTTGGCCGGCCGTTATGATCCTGAATTTTTAAAGGCGATGTATTCAGTATTATTTAAACTTAAGGGCGCCGCATAGCCTGGGAATATTATGCTAAAACTTCTCTTGAACACCTATCTGGCTTTTTTACTCATTCCCCTGCTCACTCTCGCTATAGAACCCACCAATCCGACAGGGTTATGCGATCGTTTTCTGGGGGACCAAGAGAAGACCGCTTGTATGGTAAAAACTTCCCAAACCGAATTGGATTGGTACGCTTCCTCTTCCTGTGCTCTTCAACAAGATGACAAGAACTTCATGAATTGTCTTGAGGAAATCAAAGGCGCGAGCTTCAGTCCCGAAGCCCTTGAACTCTGCGCAAAATCTGTAGATCTCACGGATGAGGCTCGCTTGAGCTGTATAAAAAAAATTAGAAATAAAGACTACACCCGTAGCCAAATCAAAAAATGCTCCGAAGCAGGAGTTCCCGTGGCCGTCGAGAATTGCCTTTCTAACAGCAGCCGTACTCCGGCCACTGCAGGAGTGACCAAATCAGGATTTCAGACCCTAGAAATCAAAAAATAAGTTCCATGG
>DATBTE010000045.1:0-5329 GCA_036559425.1 Pseudobdellovibrionaceae bacterium
CATAGGGTCCCTCCTATCTCCATGTTTTAAACAATTAATTTGTTGGACTGATCAATTTATTACCGAAGCGGATTCGGTGGAACTCCTGAGGGAACTCTCACTGTGTACCTCCTTTAATACGTCCAGGGCACGAATTAGATAAAGAAGTTAGAGCCTTATGCTTTAGCCCTGATATTTCTAATATAATTTTCGGATCAGGTAAAAAAATGTCAAGAGACGAAAATTGATTTTTTCAAAAATCTGGACTCCTTAAAATTTCTTTGAGATATCAAGACTTTCGCTAAAGCATTTTGAGTTTTATTAAAAAAAAAGGTGACCGTTTCATTACGAAACAATCACCCCCTCGTGATCTTGGATGTCAGGAGATCTTCACGTCTTTCAATTCTTTCGCATCCTCTTCTTTGACCCTCAACAGTCTGCGGAAGAAGCCGTCTTGGTCAGTTTGAATTTGGATAGTTCGCGCTTTTGCTGCATCGGCTTTTGGAAGAGCCACGTTCAAGACCCCGTTCTCATAATGAGCTTCTATTTTATCAGCACTAATTGTTGCTGGCAGTACAAAGGTCCGTTCAAATTTTCCATAGCTTCGCTCACGACGAAGCGCTTCCTCGCCCTTTTCTTCTTTCATTTCATAATGGCGTTCTCCGGAAATAATCAATTGATTTCCTTGGATCTCAATTTTGATGTCCTCTTTCTTAACTCCGGGCACATCAAAGCTGACCAGGAAATGATCCTTTGTTTCATTCACATCACAACAGGGCTGAAAGTGCATGGTGTCCGCTGTTGGTGGCTGAAACAACCTATCAACCATGCGATCAAAATCTTCAAAGACATCTTCCATGCGGTCGGAAGAGAAGCTGCGACGTGGCCATGACCAGTCTGTTGAAATTGGACTTAACATTCTCATTGTGTACCTCCTATGAATGGCAGTTGTAGATTTTATTTTTTCTCTCTTTCCAATTATAAAATGAGATTACAAAAATAACTGTCAAGTGAGGTCGTAAAAATTTTTCTTCGAGCGACAAAAATAGCTCAAAGAGTTTCAACAATTTATTCGATGGCTTGACAAAACTTTTTGCGACCTCATCTTTAAAGAAAGGGGGTACGAGCCATGTCAGTAAAGAACTTCCACTCTCCAACAAAGAGAAATATTTTCGCCTCTACGACAGCTATCGACACAACAAAAACTGGCGAAAAATGATCAGTAATAATTAATTGATACCTACCCCCAGTAGGTATAATAATAAGTCATAAATCCTCCCCAAGAATCGAGCCTGTTATGAGAGGTGTATTATGACTTCCAGCTACCAGATTGATCCCGTCTGCGGTATGACAGTGTCTACAGAAAATCCTAAGGGGGGCTCTAGTACCTTTGAAGGCAAAACCTATTATTTTTGCAGTCCTAAATGCAAAGCGAAGTTTGACAATAATCCTTCTTTTTATCTCCAGCCAAAGCCAAAGGAAGTGGAACCTCTGAACGTCGAATACACGTGTCCCATGCACCCCGAGATTCGACAGATGGGACCAGGAAGCTGTCCTATCTGTGGCATGGCTTTAGAGCCTGTCACGATGATCCTCGACCATGCGGAAGACACCGCAGAATATGTCGATATGAAAAAAAGGTTTTGGATTTCAACGAGCCTTTGCATTCCATTGCTGTTCATTACCATGGGCGGTCGCCATCTTTTTGAATCAGAACTTCTCCATTCTTTTTTTAATTATGCTGAACTTGCTCTGGCGACTCCTGTGGTGCTTTGGGGTGGATGGCCTTTTTTCGAACGATTTCTGCAATCACTAAAAAACAAAAGTCCTAATATGTTCACCCTCATTGGGTTGGGCGTTGGCGTTGCCTATGTCTTCAGTGTCATTGCGCTCTTTTTTTCCGACATTTTTCCCGGTCAGATCGGCCTCTACTTTGAACCTGCGGCCGTGATCATCACTCTTGTCCTTCTGGGACAAGTTTTGGAACTTAAAGCACGCAGCCAAACTGGTGATGCCATAAAGGCGCTTCTGGGCCTTTCCCCTAAAACGGCTCGCAGAATTAAAGCCGATCATTCAGAGGAAGAAGTCCCACTTGAAGAAATTCAAGTGGGTGATCTTATCCGAGTCCGTCCCGGAGAAAAAATACCTGTCGATGGCATTGTGCAATCAGGAACAAGTTCTGTTGATGAGTCCATGGTGACAGGTGAATCTGTTCCGGTTGAAAAATCTCTGGGCGCAAAAGTGGTAGGCGCCACGATGAATGGAACAGGTTCTTTAGTCTTGAAGGCCGAGAAAGTGGGACGCGATACTCTGCTTTCACAAATTATTCAGATGGTGGCGGAGGCGCAGAGGTCCCGGGCCCCCATTCAAAAACTAGCGGACCAAGTCTCGGGCTACTTTGTTCCCTTTGTGGTTTTGACAGCTCTTCTCACTGCCGTGGCCTGGTCTATTTGGGGACCAGAACCTAGGTGGACTTTCGCCATTGTAAACTCCGTCGCTGTCCTTATTATCGCCTGCCCCTGTGCTTTAGGACTCGCCACGCCTATGTCCATCATGGTGGCCACCGGGCGAGCCGCAAAAATGGGAGTTCTCTTCAGAGACGCTGAAGCCATCGAATTGCTGAGAAAAGTAAACGTCTTGATCGTAGATAAAACAGGAACCCTCACAGAAGGAAAGCCTCGCCTTATCACAGTAAAATCCTTTAACGATATCACGGAAGAAAATCTCCTGCAATGGACCGCCAGTGTGGAACGCCAAAGCGAGCATCCCCTGGCCGAAGCCATCGTTAAGGGAGCTCACGAGCGAAATATAGAACTCAAAGCTGTCGAATCATTTTCTTCAATAACTGGAAAAGGTGCAACAGCCACCCTCTTAGGATTTCCAGTGGCCGTTGGCAATAAATCACTAATGGACGATTTAGGTGTTTCGCTTGCAGACGCTGAGCCAGAAGCGGATCTGCTGCGCAAGCAAGGACAAACGGTGATGTTTGTGAGCCTAGACAACAAACTCTGCGGTTTCATCGGAGTTGCAGATCCCATTAAAAAGACCACTGTCGAAGCCATTTCAGAACTCAAAAAATCGGGACTCAGAATCGTTATGGTCACGGGCGACAATGCACGAACAGCTCAGGCCGTCTCCGCAAAAGTAAATGTCGATGAAGTGGTGGCGGATGTTCTACCCCATCAAAAAGTGGAGATCGTAAAGAAATATCAATCTCAAGGATTTACCGTTGCCATGGCTGGTGATGGAATCAACGATGCTCCTGCTTTAGCCCAAGCCCAGGTCGGTATTGCCATGGGCACCGGTACTGATGTGGCGATGAAAAGCGCTGGTGTGACGCTGGTCAAAGGGGATCTGCAAGGAATTGTACGGGCTCACGAACTGAGCCTTAAAACAATAGCCAATATTAAACAGAATTTGTTCTTCGCATTTATTTACAACTCTCTCGGTATTCCGGTGGCAGCGGGATTGCTTTATCCTTTTACCGGTTTATTATTAAATCCCATGTTCGCTGCGGCTGCCATGAGCCTTAGTTCTGTTTCGGTCATTGGAAATGCCTTGAGACTGAGAAAGACGGCTTTAAAATGAATCGCCTTTCTCAGAATCACTTCTTCATTTAATGGTTCAGGACTGAATCCGCTGCCATGGAAGCCTCTAAGGGAGCCACTCGAGAGTTTTCAAATCCCGAAAAGGTGATCGTCTTACGCGGATCTGTTTGAACAACTTCCCAATAATC
The DNA here is from genome assembly GCA_036559425.1 of Pseudobdellovibrionaceae bacterium. GTDB lineage: Bacteria > Bdellovibrionota > Bdellovibrionia > Bdellovibrionales > Bdellovibrionaceae > JACMRP01. The sequence goes on from DATBTE010000045.1 coordinate 3,716, forward strand.
TTGGAAGGCTCGAAGCAATTGGGGCCTTCTCGCGAGATCCCGATAAGCGCTGCCAATTTCGTAAGCCATTTGCGCTTTAGCAACCGCACTCAATTCCGCGATCCGATAGGTCGTTTCCGCATCCAGTCGGGCTACTTGCAATCTTCCTTCTTCCTCAATAAGCGCCTTCGTTTTTTCAATTCGTGCCGCCACAGAATTAAAAAATTGTTTTGAAGTCTCTGGCAAAAGTCCTAAGTTCTGGATCATTGCTCCCTGGATACTCACCCCCCAACGCTCCGTTTGGTGACCCATTACTTTATGCATGCTTTGCGCCAGCTCGGTGCGATGGATAAGTATTTCTTCAACTGTCTGTGAACACAAGACCGAAGCAAGAGTATGGGTTACTAAACTTTGTAAAACTTCTTCCCAATTTTCGACGCAAAAAATCGCCTTATAAGGGTCTACAATCTTGAATTCAACCCAAAGATCCACAATGACGGTGGTTCCAAAATGATCGTTAACTTGGATCCCCTTGTAGGTCCTAAAATCTACTTGCTTGGACACAGAAAATGTTTTTATCCAAGGAAATATTTTTTCAGGAACCCAATGTAACCCAGGCTTCTGCAATCTTTTTGTGACCTGACCACAATTTAAAACAAAGGTCTCTGATTCATCTTCCACAATCGTGGTGATCGACTTAAGTATATAATACCCGCCAAAAATAATAACAGCAGAGGAAATAAATCCTAAAGCTAATGAGACATCTAACATGGAAGTTCTCCTTTTTTAACAAAAGTTAAACGTGAATCTGTCATGAGTTCTGTACGACGATGTTGCAAATAGTAATTTAAACTGCCTTGATCTAAGAGTTTTTCCAGAACACCCGCAATGGTTTGAATTTCTACAGCCACCGCTTGGGCCCTGGTTTTGGCAATCTCGACCCCTTGCTCAGCCGCCGCTATTCTCTGCCGCGAGTCCGCTTCCGCACGTGAATAAATTGTTTTAGCCTCTGTGGTGGCGCTTTGAATTCCATTCAAAGCTTTCTCCAATTCTGGAGGAGGTAAAATATCAATCAAATCGACGGCATTAAATTGAACACCATAGGAACTACCAATTTGTTTTTGGCAAAAATTCTCAATAAGAAAGTTAAAGTGATTGCGATCACGACGAATCTCCGCATAAGAACCGACAAACTCCCGCGAATCTCCGTCAACCTTGCTGTTGCAAAAATTTGCGATTTCATTTCGTATCAAACAGGTAAATAATTCCTTTATATGCTCCATGGGGTTTTTGAGGCCAAACATATAAGCATAAAGATGTTTTTCAAGAGGCTTGAACCTAATTTTCGAGTCTATCCTCAAAATCGTTCCGTCCGCCGTCATCGCATGACGTCCACCATCCGGGCCTGATAAATCTAAAACTCTTTCCATGGTTGAAAAGCAGTGGACTTTTTCCCAAGGCCATATCCAATGGACCCCCGGTTTAAAGGTTTTCACTCTTCTATGGTCAATAAAATCCAGCGGATTCACATCGGATGTTGACTCTTCATCTTCATACACAACTGCGCCAAAACGAGTCAGCACAGCCGCATGTCCTTCCTCAACTTTAAAAACTGAATTCCACGCCCAAATAACT
>DATBTE010000046.1:0-28630 GCA_036559425.1 Pseudobdellovibrionaceae bacterium
TGGCATCTTGAGTGATGTTGGGCCAAAACCAATCCAACAAGGGATCCTCCGAAATCACTTCATGTAAGAAGATTTGCGGAGGGACCTTGAATTTTAATTTATTGATTTCATATTCCAGGTCATCAAAACCAGGGCCAAAAACATAAATCTGAAACTCCGCACTGTTATGAAGCAAATCTTTAAGGGACTTACGCCAAACCGCAGAGTCACTCAACTTTCGCCTTTCCAAGATAATATCGTAACGAATTTCTGCACGCTTCCACCGCTTAAACAAGGCTTCCTGGAGAAGCTGCGCCAATTTTAATTGAAACTCTTTGGATATTTTCTTAAAGAGTTCCTGGGAACCCATGATAGAAAGCAAATCCATATTTGGAATTAAATTTTGAGCCTGACGAAGATCTGCGAGCACTTCAGGCACGCGCAATAGTTGCGCACGAACCTCAATGTCAGAAATAGACTCCCCAAGAGTGAAATAAACCACGTTCATATCAATAAGATAACAGAACGGACGCTCACCACCGAGTCCTGGCAGGCCAAGGTCTAGGTCCAATTTTCTTCCTGCCAAGGAGCCCGCATTTTTGCTAGGATAAGTTTGGACTTGAAGGATTCAAATCCCTGATTTGACAAAGGATTGGTAAAGGAATTAACCAATGGCCGTAGATAATAAGAAGTTGAATAAAAAGCGCCCAGCTTTTGAAAAATGGCTGTCGTATCTCCTCTTTGTCTTTATCGGCTTTGTCGTGGCTGATTTGCTCATCTTAAGTTATCGCGATTTAATGCTGCCAAACCAAACTCCTCCAGCTCGCCCGAAAAAAATCTTAAACGACAATTTGGTTTCCCGGGGAGCCTTTAACACTCTTATTTCACGTAATATCTTCTCTGCGGATGGGGTTATCCCCGATGCCTTGATTCCAAAAGGACAAGATCCTAACAAAATGAATGAGCAAGCTCCTGTGCCTTCACAACTTCCACTGAATCTTGTCGGAACTCTGGTCCATTCCAATCCAGAAAAGTCCATAGCTGCTATCGAAATCCGCGGAAAAAATCAGACTTTATCTTATACTCCCAAAAGAAATATTGAAAACCTGGCAACTCTGCTGAAGGTTGAACGACAAAAAATAATTATCCGTAACCTCAACACCAATACTCTTGAGTTTATCGAGATGAAACCTTTTGGAAATCAGAAAGTCTCCTTTGGTGCGACAGCACCCGTCGCGCCAACTGCGGGCGGCTCAGGGGAAGTGAAAAATCTGGGTGATAACAAATTCACCATTAAACGAGCGGACCTGCAAAAATATCTCAACGATCTTTCGAGCATTCTTATGCAAGCCCGCGCGGTCCCTGTCCGTGATAAAGTGACTGGCGAAATGATCGGATATCGTCTCGTGGATTTTCAGCCCAACAGTATTTTCTCTCAATTAGGTATTCAACGTATGGACTTGATTAAAAGTGTGAATGGAGAGCCCGTGGATACGCCTCAAAAGGCAATGGAACTCTTCAATATGTTTAAGAACTCAAATAACATCAAAATGAGTGTGGATCGCGGTGGCCGCAGTGAAACGCTTGATTACTCGATTCAGTAGTTTTTAAGGTTTTAGTCCGCAAAGGAAGGTGGATGAAATGAAGTTAAAAAAGAGACAGAGGACCGTGTTGGGAATGGCTTCCCTCCTGACCACTCAAATCGCGTTGGCCCAAGGATTTCCACCGCCGCCTCCCATCCCTTCTAATGAGATTTTTACTCCACCGCCACCTCCGCCTGACATGGACAGCGGAACCAGCGGCAGCGCGAACCCTGGAAAACCTGGAGCCCTGAGCAAGCCTCAGCAGAGCAAGTTTGCAAAAGCGGGCCTCGAAGATATCACCAATGAAAATTTCCCAGAAACTATTGAATCCTTCGACTTTCCGAATGTGGAAATCACGGACGTGATCAAAGCGATTTCTGAACTCACCGGCAAGAATTTTATTATCGATCCCGGAGTTCGCGGCAAGATCACCATCGTTGCCCCCAGCAAGATCACTGTTGCGGAAGCTTACAAAGCCTTCTTATCCGCTCTGGCGATTAACGGCTTCACCGTGGTCCCTAGCGGCAGCTTTTTGAAAATTAAATCCGCAAGGAATGCTCAACGGGATAGTATTGAAACTTACTCTGGCTCTTATTATCCAAACTCTGATCAAATGATCACCCGTATTATCCACTTGAAGCACATTCAGGCGGATCAAGTAAACAGAGATCTCCGCATCCTTTCCTCTAAAGATGGAGAGATGTCCGTCTATACCGCGACCAACTCTCTGATTTTGTCGGACTATGGCTCCAACATTGATCGCGTGATGAAAATCATCAATCAGTTGGATGTTCCGGGTTTTGAAGATCAAATTGAAGTGATTCAAATTAAATACGCGAAAGCGAAAGATCTGGCCGATCTCGTCGATAAAATCGTGAATAAAGGCGCGAAAAGCACAGGCTCCGCCCCCGGTGCTTTTTCAGCAGGGGTTCCTAGATTCTCCCGTTCCTCAGGCACCAGTGCGCAACAAGGAACCAGCTTCTTTATGGCTATTCCTGAAGACCGCACCAACTCCATCATCGCCATGGGAAACAAAAGCGGGATTATTCGCCTTAAAAAGCTCATTGCCCAACTCGACTTTCGCATTCGTGCGGGCGATGCCGGTGGCGTTTATGTTTATTATGTAAAAAATGGCGTTGCGAAAACAATGGCGCAAACTCTGCAAGGTGTGACGAAGGATGCGGCTCCAAAATCCGGGGGCAGCAGCTTGCTCAGTCCTTTAGGGGGCAATCCGGTGGCGAGCCAAGCCACTGAAATCTTCGGGGGCGATGTTAAAATCACAGCGGATGAAAGCACCAATGCCCTGGTCATTACCGCGAGTAAACAAGACTATGAAATGGTTTTGAATATTCTCAATAAACTCGATATTGCCCGTGATCAAGTCTTCGTAGAAAGCATTATCATGGAGATGTCCAATACTGATGCGAACAACTGGGGCATCGGCTATTACAAATACGGCGACAGCGGCTATGGCAAAGCCGGTTTCGTCAGCAGCGGTTTTGATCTCGGAAGTGCCCTAAGCCCTATCGGAGGAACCGGAGCGACACTGGGCTTTGGAGATGGCAAAACCGTGACCGTCACCGACCCTAGCACAAAAAGTCAAATCACCATTCCAAATTTAATCGGATTTATTAACTTTATTAAGTCAAATACCAAAGCCAACATTCTTTCCACTCCTCAGGTTTTAGCCTTGGATAATCAAACAGCGGAGATCGAAGTCGGCGATAGTATTCCAGTCAGCGTCACACAAACAGTCACTGCTACAGGTCAAACAACTTCTGCCAATTTCCAAGAGGCCACCATCAAGCTGACCATCAAGCCCTTTATCAGCCCAGCCTCTGAGACGATTCGTATGGAGATCGATCAAAAGATCTCGCAGCCAACTCAAGTGACTTTGCCAAAAGGCTTATCAGACAACTCGCAACCTCTCGCAAAACGTAATATCAAGACGACTTTAGTGATCAAGAATGAAGACACTGCGGTGCTGGGCGGCTTGATGAAGGACAAAGAAACTGAAAAAGTCTCTAAGGTGCCTCTTTTGGGCGATTTGCCAATTATTGGTTGGTTGTTTAAGGGTCGAGAGGTGTCCAAAGAAAAAGTTAATTTATTGGTTTTCCTGACTCCGAAAATCATCCGCAACCCTGGCGACCAAAAAGCCATCATCAACCGCAAATTGGATGACCGCTTGAAATATATCAAGTCCCAAGGGGGCAAAGATCCATTCGGAGAAACGGTGGATCGCGTGGGCGGTAAAAAAACATCTAAAATGACTGACGACAATAATGGGGAATAAAGTTAATAATATAAAGCAGGGGGAGTAAAGCACTCGATGGCTTCAATGGATATTCCGAACATTTTGCAAAAAACCACTTCGCTTACCAGCGATCAAATCAAGTCCATCTTGAAGAACCCCTCCGTTCTGAGACCCATAACGATTGGCGAAGCCCTCTCGCAACGAGAGCACACCTCCGCAGAGGACCTCTTGAGCGATCTCTGCAAGGAAATGGGCCTTGAGTTTATTAAAGACATTCCGGTGGGCGATATCTCCGCGGATCTGGTTCGCGATATCCCTATTAACTACGCAAAAACGAATTCCATTCTGCCCTACAAAGATGAACTCGATGCCGTGACCGCCCTGACCAGCAATCCGTTGAATTTGAAAGCCATGGATGATCTTCGCGTTCTGTTTGGCAAAAAAGTGAAACCACTGGTGTCCACCAGTTCCCGAATTCAAGATGCCATCAACCGCGTCTATGAAAAAAGCACGGCGAATCTTTCGGGAATGGATGATATTGATGCTGAAGATTATGACCTTGAAGAATCCAGCGTGGATCTTTTGGATGCCGGTGAAGATGATGCTCCCGTCATTAAACTGGTGAACAGTCTTTTATTCCGCGCAGTGAAAGAAAAAGCGTCTGATATTCACGTGGAACCTTACGAAAAAGACATTGTCGTCCGCTTTCGTATTGATGGTATTTTATTTGATATTTTCAAGCCGCCTAAGAAACTGCAAAATGCCATCACTTCGCGGATTAAGGTTATGGCGAATTTAAATATCGCCGAAAAACGCTTGCCTCAGGACGGTCGTATTCCACTGAAGGTTGGGGGTAAAGACATCGATATTCGTCTCTCAACGGTGCCCACCGCTTTCGGAGAGCGCGCAGTCATGCGTCTGCAAGATAGATCCAACGTGGTTCTTGAGCTCACTCAATTGGGTTTCTCGCCAGAGACTCTGAATAAACTGGACAATGATCTCTTGCTTCGCACCTATGGAATTTTACTGGTCACAGGTCCTACAGGTTCGGGCAAATCCACGACGCTGTATGGCTGTCTGTCCAAGCTCAATCAACCGGATGTGAATATTCTCACAGTCGAGGATCCGGTGGAGCAACGAATTCACGGAATCGGCCAGGTACAGATCAACTCGAAAATTGGACTGACCTTCGCTTCAGGTCTCCGCTCCTTCCTTCGTCAAGATCCCGACATCATCATGGTGGGGGAGATCCGGGACTTGGAAACCGCAGAACTGGCCATCACCTCTTCGATGACAGGTCACTTGGTTTTGTCCACTTTGCATACCAATGATGCCGCCGGCGCCTTTCCCCGTCTCTTCGATATCGGAGTGGAGCCATTTTTGATCGCGACTTCCATATTGGGTGTGATCGCGCAACGTCTGGTGCGCATTCTCTGCCCTCATTGTAAAGTGCCCTACGAGCCTTCAGATTTTGAAATCAACGCTTTAGGTGTGACTCGTCAGCAAGTCTTGGCGGGAAATGTCTGCAAAGCCGTGGGTTGCAATCAATGCAATCAAAAAGGTTACCTGGGACGAAGTGTGATCCAAGAACTGCTGGTGGTGAATGATGATATTCGCTCTCTGATTTTACGACGTAAAGACGGGGGTAGTATTAAAAAACAAGCCGTGAATAATGGAATGCTCACCTTCCGTGACCATGGGATCACCAAAGTTCTTGCGGGAATCACCTCCATTGATGAATTAAATGCGAATACCCAACTGGATATTTAGCGAACGATTTTATAGGAGATTTTTAAGTGCCCATTTTTGAGTACAAAGGCCTTTCCAAAGACGGAAGAAATGTCAAAGGAATCATTGATGCAGAAAATCTGCGTGCGGCCCGTACTCGCCTTAAAAAAGATCGCATCTTCGTAGTGGAAATTCGCGATAAACAGAAGAGTTCCAACGCCAGAAAAAAGAAAGCCGGGGGCGGGGGCGGAAAAGTCAACGTTCAAGAACTCTCTTTGATGACCCGTCAGTTGGCGGTGCTGGTGAAAGCCAATATTCCTCTTGTCGATTGCTTGACCGCGGTTTCAGAGCAGGTGGAAAACCCCGTGCTTTCCGAGGCCATTGCCGACTGTAAAAACATGGTCAACGAAGGAAGTCCTTTTTTTAAAGCCCTGGCAAAATATCCAAACTTATTTGATAAGATTTATATTTCCATGGTTGAGGCCGGAGAAATGTCCGGCAGCTTGGATGTCATCCTAGTCCGCCTGGCGGAGTTCACCGAGGCCGCCGCCGAGCTGCGCTCCAAAGTGAGCAGTGCCATGACTTATCCTATCATCATGTTGGTGGTCACCTTCGGTTTGTTATCACTCATGTTTATTTTTGTAATCCCTAAAATGGTGACCGTGTTTGAATCCGCTCCGGGCCTCACCCTTCCTTGGTACACTGTCGCCCTTGTAAATCTCAGTACTTTTATGGTGAACTGGTGGTATCTTATTTTCGGAGCCATGGTCGTTGCCTATTTGGCATTTAACAGTTGGAGAAAATCTCCGGCAGGCTCTGAGCAATGGGATGCGATCACTTTAACCCTTCCTATCGCCGGCCCCGTTGTCAGAATGGTTGCGGTTTCTCGTTTTACCAGGACCCTTGCAACTTTGCTTACGGGAGGAGTCCCCATGCTTCAGGCTTTGGATATCGTTCGAAACGTGGTGAATAACCATGTTTTGGCTCTCGCGATTGAAGACGCCCGCAGCAATATCAGCGAAGGGGAATCCATCGCAGGTCCCCTCAAGAAATCGGGACAATTCCCCCCGATCGTGATTCACATGGTCAGCATCGGCGAAAAGACCGGTGAGCTGGAAAATATGCTGAGTCAAGTTTCTGATGCCTATGACTTTCAGGTAAAAAACAAAGTTGACGGTTTAACGGGACTTATGGGCCCTGTAGTGATTGTTATTATGGGCCTTGTCATTGCAGTCATCGTATTCTCTGTGATGTTACCGATGTTTGACATGACGAGTGCCTTTGGCTAAGGTAGCCTCTCAATATCCGGAGGCAAATTCCATGAAGCTGAGCTACTGTAAATTCAACTGTAAATTGAATTATAAATTGAACTGTAATAAATTGAGCTTTGCAAAAATTAACAACCAAGTTAACAATCAAAAAGGCATGACACTCATTGAGATCATGATTGTGATCGCAATTCTGGGCGGCTTGATGGCTCTTTTGGCACCGAAATTTTTGGGTCAGAAAGATAAAGCCAATGTGGGCCAAGCTAAAATTCAAATGGGCCAAATCGCCAATGCCCTCAGCATGTACTACAATGATTGCGGCAAGTTCCCCCAATCCCTTGAGAACTTGGTGAAACAGGATGCCAATTGCGCCAATTGGGGACCTGAAGCTTACTTGAAAAAAGATCCCGTAGATCCTTGGGGTAATGCCTATGTTTATGAACTCAATGGTTCTGAGTACTCACTCAAATGTCTTGGCAAGGATGGCCGCGAAGGTGGCTCGGCTTACGGCGCTGATATTACCTACGAGCAATAGAGCCTTCAAGGAGCTGCATGAAGTTATCACTTTCTAGGGGGGGCTTCACCCTCATTGAAGTCATGATTGTGATTGCTATTATCGCGGGCCTCATTGCCGTCGGGGCCCCCCGCCTCCTTAAAAAAGATGCTAACATAAAAACCACGGCTCGGCAGCTCACAGTTCTCGTCAAAGAAATCCGCAATCAAGCTAAACTTTTTAATTCCACCTACCGTCTGGTCATTCGCATAGAGACGGGCCAAGAGTCTTTTTGGGTGGAAAAGTCCAGCGGCCCCGTCTTGATCGATAAAGAGAAATTAAAAGAGGAACTAGAGGGAAAAAACAAGGATAAAAAACCGGAGGAAAACGCCCCCCCTCCCCTTTTTCAAATAGATAAAAGACTCTCTAAAAAAGAAAAATTTTTACCTTCAAATCTCCACTTCGCTCAGGTTGAAACCATGAATATGTCTCAACCTGTCACGAGCGGGCTTGCCTATATTCATTTCTTTCCAGAGGGATTAATGGAAGCTTCCACGATCCAAATCACTGATAAGAAAAACACTTGGACACTTGTCTTTAATCCCCTAACAGGCCAAGCTGATATTGTTGAAAAAGCCGTAAACTTAAAGGAATTAAGTCGGTGATCAAAAACAAAAAAGGTTTTACAGAAAAAGGTTTTACCTTATTAGAGACACTGCTTGCCGTAGTGATTCTCTCCATGGGCATTTTACTCCTCACTCAATCTTGGAGCGGCAGCTTTTTGCGCATCCGCAAGACCCAACTCAATCAGGACATCGCCGCCTTACTGGAACGAAAGATGGCCGAGATTGATCTTGAATTTCGCGGGAAACCTCTGGAAACCATTCCTGAAGAGAAAGAAGATGATTTTGGCTCCGAAAATCCAAAATATCGTTGGAAAATGACTTCGAAGGAACTGCAAGTCCCCAACCTTTCCTCCATCCTGATGAATCAAGAGGGCGGCGCCAATGAGATGCTCATGATGGTGATCCAACAACTCACTGATCATCTTTCGAAAACCATCAAAGAAGTTAAAGTTTCAGTTATCTACACCGGTGGAAAAAAGCCTCTCGAATACTTCGCGGTCACTTACTTCGCAGATTACAACAAACCTCTTTCTATTGGTGGAGCTGGCGCTCCTGCGGCTGGCGGAGGCCAATAATGGGCGGCCCCTTTAAATCCCAAGCTGGCTTCACCCTGATTGAGATGATGATCACGGTGGCCATACTCGGGGCTCTGACGGTTTTAGCCACTCAAAGCATTCAACAAGCCATTAAACAAAAAGTGAAAATTCAAGACCAAATTGATGACGTCTCGCGGATGCGCGATGCTTTGCGTTTGCTGGAAGCCGATATCAATCAAGCTTATCACTATCGAGATGTGGAAAAAGAAATCACTGATTTAATAAATAAACCTGCTCCTCTTCCTCCTGGCGCTCCTCCTCCCATCCCGACCCCTGTCCCTCCCCCCAATCCTGAAGAGGCGAAACGCACGGACCCAACCACTCACTTTGTCGGAACTGAAAACACCGTGGATTTCGTCACCATGAACAATGCCCGGATCATTCGCAATATGAAGCAAGCGGACTTTATGGAAGTGGGCTATGCTTTGAAGACTTGCAAAAGTCTCAGCACTGAACAAGGAAGTTCTCAATGTCTGTGGCGGCGAACCACCAGTTGGGTGGATGAGGATGTCACCAAAGGCGGCGATGAAGTCGTTTTACTGGAGAATATCACCGAGTTTAAACTTCGCTATATCGGCAAAGGCAAAGATGATTGGGTGAGCGTTTGGCGTACAGACAATGGTGGCGACACGGCCACCAAAGGAAAATTCCCGACAGCTATTGAGATTTCTCTGACCATTGAGCGCGGGGCAGGAGCAAAAAAGAAAAAGTATTCCATGCAAATTGTCGCGCAAATTAGATTTCCCAATAATGAAGGGGCAAGCAATAATGCAAACACGAATGGGGCTCAAACTACTCAATAACCAAAAAGGAATGGCGCTAATCTTGGCCATCACTTCTGTACTCATGATCTCTTTTATTGCGATGGAAGTCTCCTATGACTCCTTAGTGGAGTACAACGTCAATATAAATTCCTTGAATCGCCTGAAAGCTTACTATGCCGCACGCTCTGGGATTGAACTCAGCCTTTTACGTATTAAAACCTTCCAACAAGCCAAGTCTCAATTTGGCAAACAACTCGGAGGCCAAACGGAAATGCTTGATCAGATTTGGAGATTTCCTTTCGCCTGGCCGGTCCCTATTCCTGGAGGTCTCAGTGCCGTGGATAAGGACAGCATCAAAGGCAGCTTGAAAGACTCCATCATGGATGCCTCCTACGTGGTCACCATTGAAGACGAAGGTTCAAAACTCGACATTGGTGATTTAGTTTCCCCCTCGAAAGCTTTGCAAGAATCCACTCGCCGCCGACTGCTTGAAATTTTCCAGGGCAAACTAAAAAGCGATGAGGAGTTTCAGCGCAAATATGGGAACTATCGGTTCGAAGAACTGATCAATGCCATAACGGATTGGCAATCCAAGACACGCACCTCTGTCAGCGGAGGCAACAAACGCCAAGGTTATAGCGACTATCCGGAAAACTATCCTCCTAACCGTGGATTTCGCACCATTCAAGAATTACGTCTGGTGCCAGGAATGACGGAAGACTTTTATGAGATTCTCGAACCCAGCATTACAATTTATGGAATGAAAGCCATCAATCCCAACCAAGCAAGTAAAGAGGTGCTCAAATCCCTGGACCCCGAAATCACGGATGAAATTGCCAGCGCCATTATTAAGCGCCGAGACACCCCCAATGAAGGAGGACCTTTTAAAAATAAAGAGGAGTTCTGGAGCTTCATCACCGGCAAAGGTGCGCGTCTTGGCGAGAAAACGGAGCAAACCCCTCTGGTTTTTGACAAAGTCGTGAATTTCAGAATTAAAAGTACCGGCGAGTATGCAGGCGTCTCACGCGAGATCACTGTGATCGTCATGGATTTACAAAACGCGGCGACCGCCGTCAAAGGCTACATGGACCAAGAGAAAAAAGAGGCTGCTGGCGGCGCAGGCGCGGCCCCTGGTGGTGGCGCTGGAAAACCTGCCGAAAACCAGGCCCAAGGTCAGACCCCAGCCCTTCCCAAAGGTCCTCCTAGGATTGTATACTGGGGCGAGCGCTAACCGCTAAAAAAGGCCATACATGAGATCTATTGGAATCGACATTGGAAGTAGCAGCATTAAAGTTGTCGAAGTGCTGATTACAAGTAAAGGTTTTCAAGTTACTCAGTGTTATGAACATCCACTGGGGCTCAATCCTGCCCATGATCAAGAAATTGAAATTATTGAATTTCTAAGAGAGATTTCTGCAAAGTATGATCCTGCGACCGTTCGTTATTGTCTTGTTCTCCGTCAAGATCAGGTCAGCATTCGCAATAAAATTTTCCCCTTTAACGACCGCATGAAGATTGCTAAAAGTTTGGCTTTCGAACTGGAGGAAGAAATTCCTTTTTCAGGCGACAACTCTATCTTTGACGCAAAAATTGTTCGCACCATCGGCAACGCGGCCGAAGTTCTGGCCTGTGCAGCGCCTAAACACCATGTCCGCGCTTTGCTGCAAAGATGTTCTGACGCCAATATCGAGCCCGCTCTGATATCCACGGAAGGCACCGCCTTTGCCAATATTTTTGAAAAATGGAATGATTTTCCCCCGTCCAATCCCGCCCCCAATGCCCCTTCTTTCGAGGAAGAAACCCCTCGCGAACGAAGCCTGCATTTAACACTCAATATGGGGCATACTCGCACTCTGGTTTGTGCTTTTGAAGGCAATTCCTTGGTGAGCGTAAGGACTGTCCTGTGGGGCGCGAAAAACATTGCGGACGCGGTGACCCTGAAGTATGAAATCCCTTATCTTGAAGCTCTTAAGGAAGTCCAAAACAAGGCCTTTATTTTAACCAATAAACAGGGCGCCACTTTCGATCAAATCACATTTTCTGAAACTATCGCCAAATCAGTGCGTGAACTCGTCCGTGATTTGCAACTTTCAATTCTTGAATTTAAAAGCGAATTCAACGCTATCATCACGCAAATTGGTGTGACCGGTGGCGCTTCCAGTATTAAAAACTTAGGCCCCTTTTTAACTCAGCAACTGGAACTCCCAGTCAATAAAGTTCATCCATTGGATTTGATTCCGAATGTTCTTTTTGAAAAAACACCGAAAACAGACACTCTCTTTGGCATGGCTTTAGGAATTGCCATTGAGGGCATGAAAAAACCTCGAAATCCCGCCATCAACTTCCTTAAAGGTGAATTTGCCAAACAAAATAATTACGTAAAAAATATTTGGGAAAGATGGGGACCAACCCTTAAGATGGCGACGGCGGTTCTGGCGATTTTCTTTGTCTACTCCATGTTGCGGGAAAGCTTTTCCATGGGCCTCATGGACCGCGCGGAAGAAGCTTTAAAAATCCAAGCCAAAAATGTCGCTAAATTGCCTGAGAAAAAAGCCACCGAAGCGAATATCAAAAAATATATTCGCGAGAATAAAAAACGTGCCGCTGACTTGAGAACTCTAGCGAGCGTGGCCTCTATGAACTCAGCCATGGAGATCCTGAAAAAAATCAATGATGCGACCCCTTCAAAGGGGGTAGTGACTTTAGATGTAAAAAAACTCCAAGTCCATGACAATGACGTCTCCATCGAAGGCTACGTCACCAATGCCAATGAACTCACCGTATTGCAACAAGCCCTCAGCAATTTGTCCGTGGAAGGCAAGATCGCTACAGGAAACTCAGCACTGAAGCCTGCCGTTGGAAAAAAAGCATTTTCATTCAATTTTAAAGTCGACCGCGGCATCACAAAAAATATCAGTAGGTGAGATGATGAACATTGACGATTTGAAGGACAATTTAAAATCTCAACTAGGACAAACTTGGTCAAAGGTCGAAGACTCCTCTTTCTATAACCAAATGAAAGACCGTTTTCAAAATCTCAGCCCCGCTCATCAGAAGGTGACATTGATGTCATTGGGAGCTTTACTGGCTCTGTTGATCATTTCCGTTCCCTATTCTTACTATTCCCAATCAAATGAGAACGTTTCCACTTATGAAGAAAAACGCAGTCTTATCCGGGAACTGTTGAAGGTGACTCGGGAATCTTCCGAAGTTCCCGATCTTCCAGCCGCTCCCCCTGCTGAAGAGTTAAAGGGCAGGGTTGAAAGTCTCATGAACTCGGCCCGCCTTTTACCTGAGCAAATAAAAGGGGTGGAAGTCATTACGGCTGAAACAGGACTGATTCCAAAAAGTTTGCTTGAGGCTGGCGTGAGAGTTTCCATGGCTAAGCTGAATCTTCGTCAGATTGTGGACTTGGGTTACAATATCCAAAGTATCAGTCCCAGCGTTAAAATGAATTCAGTGAATATTTCAGCAAATGCAGAAGATCCCCGCTATTTTGATGTAGAGATGAAATTGGTTTCCCTGGCGGTCCCTCAGCCTCACCCAGAAATTTCCGAAGCGGCTGACGAGGGCGACACTAAAGGTGAAGCCAAGAAAAAACCGTTTAAAAGAGGAAATCGCTGATGATAGTTCTTATCCGCAAAGCCATTAGCACTCTCTTTAATTCAAAGTTAAAAATTTTCGTCATGCTATTTTCCACAATAGCATTTCTGTTGATTTTATTTCCCATGAACGATCTTGGGGATTTAGTCTCTTCACAAGCAGCTCGCGTGAGTGGCAACAGGTTATTTCTTCAATTTGAAGAACTGAAAATGTCACTCTTCCCTACTCCGGGAATGAAATTTGAACAGATCTTCGTTGAAACCCCTGGTATTCCAGGAGTTTCCGCTCAGGAGATCCGCTTCACCCCTTCCATCGGTGGGTTGATTTCAAAAAAACCCTATGGGAGCGTGGATGCCAAAGGAATCTTCAAAGGCGATGTTCAGATCAACGTTAAATCCGGCACTCGCACTGAAAATGGAGTGGAAAGACAAAAAATCGAGATCAATGCACAAAAGCTAAGCCTTCAGGACCTGCGCGAAGTGGCTCGGCTTCCAGTGATGATGAAGGGAAGCTTAAATCTCGAAAGCAGCGCTCTGGTCGATCTCACCTTCACCGAACAACCAGATATAGATGTGAAGCTGAATATGAACCAATTTGAATTGCCCCCCTCCAACATCTCGACTCCCATGGGGCCGTTGACTTTGCCAGATTTAAAATTATCAACCGTGGAGCTTAAAGGCCGCCTTGTCGGCGGAAAACTCATTATTGAAAACGGCCAAATAGGTAAAGAAGGCGATGAACTCCGCGGCCATATTACGGGGAATATGGAAATCACTTTAGCCAACGCTGGAGGAAGCCTCTCTCCTGTTCTAGGCGGCTATACTTTCAACGTGAACTTAAGGACGAAACGCAACTTTCAAGACCGTGCGGCCCTGTTCTTGTCATTTATTGACGCCTATAAAACGGCCACCCCGGACGGCGCTGAATATAAGTTCAAGATCTCCGCTGCCAACACCATGGTTCCACCCTCACTAGGTGCCGCGCGTTAATCCGAGAAATCCCCCCTCTGAATCCGAAATCTGAATGCCACTTCATGCCAAATGAAACTCGTTGAATACAAGCCTGGTCCTTGATTTGCTTATTATAAAAGCAAACAAAGACAAAGAGAGAAGCTTTTTGAAGTCTTTATTGACAAGCTTCTCAATAATTACAAAAACCTTATAGTCTCATTGGAGGGATTATGGCTGGTGTAAATAAAGTTATTATCGTAGGTCGTTTAGGCGCTGACCCTGAAGTTAAAGCCGTTGGTCAAGGCAGTACAGTCACCCGTTTAAACATCGCTACAAGCGAAAACTGGACAGGGAAAGATGGTCAAAAGCAAGAACGCACTGAATGGCATCGAGTTGTCGTTTGGGGCAAACTTGCTGAAATCTGTGGAAAGCACTTAAGCAAAGGACGTCAAGTCTACGTAGAAGGTCGCTTGCAAACTCGCTCTTGGGAAGACCAACAAGGCCAGAAGAAATACACCACTGAAATTGTTGCCAATACTGTGCAATTTTTAGGTTCCGCGGGTGGCGAAAGATCTGCTGACAACGGTAAAAATTCCGCTGGCGGTGAAGATTTCGGATATCAAGATTTTGGTCCTGAGCCAAGCTTCAATAGTTCTGACGATATTCCATTCTAGGATATTCGAAGGTTTTAATATTTCTTAAAGAAAAGACTCATTTGATGAAAATGGGTCTTTTCTTTTTCTAAAGCTTCGGCGTAGAATTTTATTCTATGTTGAAGGCTTCATTTTCTCTTCTTAGTCTTGCACTTTTGACCTCCTGCTCGATTTATAGTTCTGCGGGCCGTAAACAATTTGAAGAAAAAGCCCCCAATTCACTTCAAGCTTTCTCCCTGCAAGACTGCCGTGAGCTCAGTGCTGCGGAAACCTGGCTTAAAGAAGAATTTCCTAGCAGCAGCCATGAGTTGGTGGAAATGCACCCAGATTATGAAGTCTGGGGAAAACCGCTGGAAAATGGCCAGGTGGAAATTACGGTCTTCTCCAAAACCGATGTGAACAGCCTCCTAAGTTCCACAGAGTCTTGCGTCTATAAATTTGAATCTAAGCCCATTTGGCTCACCTATAAAAAAAGTTTTCTCAATGAACTCTCTCGCAGTCTAGCTAATCTCGATTAATCCAATCCCCCTTCCTTTCGCCCCCTCTCGACCGAAGTCTGCCTTGGATTGCCAGTCGGTGATTTCTGAATAAAACTATAAATAGAAGTCATTCTCTAAACTAGGAGCTGTTGGCGTGAAGAAATGCTATGCTATTTTCGCTCTTTTCATTTTTATTCTGACCCCTTCCGCCTTTGCCGCCAAAGTTTCAGTGGTAAAAAAAAATAAAATGTTGGTCATGCTCGAAGGCGACAGTGTTTCTGTGGGGAGTGAATTCTTCGTGCTGAACTCTCAAGGAAAAAAGGTGGCCCTCATAAAAATCACCCAGGTAAAGGGCCACCGCGCAGTGGCAGACATAACTAAAGGAACTGCTCAAGTTGGATACAGCCTCCAAGCTCGCGGGGGCGGCAGCGGGACTGCTGCTAGCTCTTCTTCATCGTCCTCTGCCAGTGAAAACTACTATAACAAAAAGCTAAGCCAAAAAGTGCACAATGGAAACTCCTGGGGAGTGGTGGGCGGCTATTTAATGAATACCATGCAAGTAGGAACTTCAAGTATTGCCACCAGCATGACCGGTACTGGCTTCGGGGCTCTGGGCTTCTATGACTATGCTCTTTCCCCCAGCATCACCCTTCGCGCCATGGGGGGAATGGAAACCTATGGAGTTGCAGGCAGCAATAGTTCTGCATCTCCAGGCAGCTCTTGCACCACAAATTGTGACTTAAAGATCTCTTACTTGTCTTTGTATGGATATGGACGCTGGAACTTTCTTCAGGGCAATTACAGATCTTGGCTTGGCATCGGCTCCGGCTATTTGTATCCGATGTCGACCCCGACAAGTTCGGTATTTACTTCAGGACAATTGGGAGCAAATCAAATTTTCGTGTTCTCCGCCGGAACCGACATCCGTATGAATGCCAAAAATTATATTCCTATTTCTTTAGAGTATGGCCTATTCCCTTCTACCGCGACCGTGAAGGCGAATATTATTTATCTTCGCGCCGGCTTTGCTTGGAATCTGTAAAAAGGACTCACTTTTTACTTAGTGAAAGATACGGCTGACGCCTAAGATGCCTTTGATTTTTTGCAACTCATAGATGGCATTATTCAACTGCGTTGCATCTCTTACGCTGACTTCAAAATTGCACACGGCTTTTTTATCTTTGGTCGTGCGAATTTGCGCTGATTCAATATTAATTCCTTGGACCGCAAAAACCTCAGACATGGACTTTAATAATCCAGGCACATCATGGCTGATTACGCGAACCCGCACCATGCGCTCCTGCCCCTCAGAGGCTTGAGCACTGGTCCAAGCCACATCCACCTTACGCAGTTGATCCAGTTCAAAACCTTTCGGACAATCCGCACGATGAACCGTAATGCCTCGGCCTCGTGAAATAAAACCACTGATAGGATCTCCAGGAATCGGATGGCAGCACTTTGCAAAGTGAACAAGCACATCATCGAGTCCCTCTACGCTCACAAGAGAATTACTACGCCGTGTTTTCTGAGCCGCAGCCCTCACCACTTTTTCCATGAAAGTGGTTTCTTCTGTTTTTGCGGCTTCTTTGGCTATATTCGTCGGAGAAACCCGATCCACCAAATGACGGGGCTCCAGGCGCCCATAACCGACTTTCACGTAAAGCTCATCAAGATCCCTCAAACCATTCTCTCTTAAGAAGAGTTCATACTCAGGGCCTTTTAAATGCTTCACCGCCGCCATTCCAAATTTGCGGAATTCTTTCTCGACCAAATCTTTTCCCAAACTCAAAGACCTGCGTCGTTGTTCTTCCTTTACGTACTGACGAATTTTTTGTTTGGCCTTATTAGTGACCGTGTATTTAAGCCAATCTTTAGAAGGCTCCTGAGTTTTCGAGGTCATGATTTCGATGGTGTCACCATTTTGCAGTTGGTACCGCAGAGGCACCATCTTGCCGTTCACTCGGGCTCCGACACACTTATTCCCCAATTCCGTATGGACCGCATATGCAAAGTCCAAAGGCGTTGCCCCTTCGGGAAATTCGCGAACGTCCCCCTTCGGAGTAAATACATAAATTTCCGTGTCAAAGAGATCGGTTTTGACACTATCCAAGAATTCATCAGGATTTTTCACGTTTTGATGGGAGTTCACCAGATCTTTGAGCCAATTGACCTGTTGAAATTCACTTTCATCATCCACTTTGCCGCGCTCTTTATACTTCCAGTGAGCCGCAATCCCGCGCTCCGCCACCAAATGCATTTCGCGAGTACGAATTTGAATCTCGATACGCTCCCCGCCGGGTCCCATCACCGTGGTATGCAAAGACTGATAGTTATTGGTCTTTGGCATCGCAATAAAATCTTTAAAACGCCCTGGAATAGGCTTCCACAGAGAGTGCACCAATCCCAAAACCCCATAGCACTCAGCGACAGAGTCAACGATTACGCGAAAGGCAAGGACGTCATAGAGCTGCTCGTAATCAATATTACGATTTTGCATTTTTTTGTAAATGGACCAGAGATGCTTGGAGCGACCGAAAACCTCAAACTTGAAATTGGATTTCTCCAGCTCACTGCCAATAAGAGCTTTTACCTCCTCGATGTAACGGCTGCGCTCCGTCTCGGTCTTTTTTATCTTCTGGCTGAGCTGGTAGTACATATCGGGGCGATAATAACGGAAGCAAAGATCTTCGAGTTCAATTTTAAGGGAACTAATACCCATGCGACCTGCGAGAGGACAATAAATCTCCAGGGTCTCCAGAGCTATGCGTTCTTGCTTTTCAAAGGGCATGAAATTCATGGTGCGCATGTTATGCAGACGATCGCAGAGCTTCACCAGAAGCACCCGAACGTCGCGCCCCATGGCCACGATCATTTTGCGGATATTCTCTCCTTGTTTCTCATTGCTATTCTTGAATTTCATTTGGGAGATTTTAGTCACCCCATCCACAAGCTGAGCTACCGCTTCTCCAAATTCGCGACGGATGTCTTCTAGGGTGGCATGCGTATCCTCGATGGTATCATGAAGGAGCCCTGTCATAATCGAATCTAAGTCGAGATGCAGATCCGCTAAAATCCCCGCCACCGAAAGGGGATGGGAAATATAGGGCTCGCCCGAACGGCGAATTTGCCCTTCGTGGGCTTTCTCAGAAAAATAATAAGCTTTTTCAATAACCTTAAGATCGGCTTGAGGAAAATAAGATCTAATTTTCTCTAAAAGATCCTCTAAGGTTTTTGTGGGCCTCTGGGAGAGACCGCTTTCCGATGAACTCTCTGACATACCATTAAATAATAGCGCAGATGCTATGTGGCACCAAGAAAGAAACTCATTTCAGGCTTCGTTCTCGAGGTGAATTCTATGCAGATTTGTTCCTATTTTCGGGTATTTAGGACTTTAGACTAAGTCCTACTTGTTAAGATCTCTCTCGATCTCAGCGTGTAGAACTGCAGGATCCATATTAGCGTCTTCATAACCTACATTGCCTGCCGCAACTTCACGAAGAGCACTGACAATGTACTTATTGCTTCGAGCGGCCACTGTGCATTCAGAGCCTTTCAACAATTGCTTCGCTCTTTTTGAAACCATCAAACACAATGCAAAACGATTGGGAACTTTGCTCAAACAATCTTCTACCGTAACACGTGCCATTCTTGCCTCCGAAAGGAGTCAAAGTACCTTTAAGACAGTAATTCTTCAACGATTTTCTTAAACTGTGCATAAGAGTGCTCAAATTGATCATTTATGATCTGATAATCAAAGCGAGAAGCATGCTCTAGCTCCTTCTCGGCGTTAGCCATGCGGATCTCAATATCTTTAGGAATACCGCCATCTCTTTTTTCAATTCGACGACGCAATTCGTCAATGCTTGGCGGAAGAATGAAGATTGAAACTGCATCGGGATATTTCGCTTTGAAAGTCTCGGCCCCCTGGACATCCACATCCATAATGATGCATTTCCCCTGAATCCAAGCATTTTCGAGCTGATCATAAGGGGTTCCATAAAGATTGGTATGAACCTCAGCCCACTCTACAAAAAAATTCTCGGCAATCTTGGCTTTGAATTCCTCTTCAGGAATGAAATGATAAGGATGTCCCTGACTTTCCCCTTTACGCATGGCTCTTGTAGTATAGGTCACCGTGTCTTCGAGGCGTTTCTCCTCGCGACATGCTCTTTCTACAAAACTGCTTTTTCCAGCCCCACTGGGTGCGGCGACAATGATCATTTTCGTTTTCATTCGACGTTTTGAACCTGTTCTCTAAGTCTTTCAATGATTGTTTTTGCTTCTACCACAGCCTGAGTGATCTTGGCTATCTGAGACTTCGAACCGATCGTATTCACTTCTCGCAACAATTCTTGAGTATAAAAATCAAGTTTTTTGCCCTCTGCCTGGGCACTTTTCAATAAATCTTTATAGTTTTTAATATGCTCCGAAAGTCGCACGAGCTCTTCATTGATATCGGCTTTTTCCAGTTGAATCACAATCTCTTGAGTGATTCGCTGAGGATCCACTTCCTGGTTTTTTAAACGATGACTGATTTTTTGTTCAAAGCGCTCCTGCAAGTGGCGATTGGCCTCTTCACGCAAGCCCGTCACGATACTGACCTGGCCTTCAAGATCCCGCACAAGCTTTTCCAATTCCTTTTGCAAAAACCTACCTTCACGCTCGCGCTCTTTGACACAGTCCCCGCAGGCTTTCGAAAAAACGAACTTCAGCATTTTTTCTTCTTGAGTCGAAACTTCTTGTTTTTCTTCGACTTGAATGACATCCGGCATACGTGCCAAAATTTCGAGATGAATTTGAGAGGGAAGCTTAGTGATTTTTGCAATTTTTTGAAAAGCCGCCAAGTATTTCTTCGCAAGCGCTTCATTCACATGGACTTCCGCCGCTTCATGAGTCGCTTTGTTCTTACGATTTACAAAGATATCTACAGTGCCGCGGAGAATTTTTTCATTGAGAAGTTTTTTAAGATCCGCTTCAAAGGGGACAAACTCACGAGGAAGATGAAATCTTGTATCCAAGAAACGCCCGTTCACTGAACGAATGCTCACTTCAACATTGAGATCTTTTTGCTGCGCCTTTGAGGTGCCATATCCAGTCATGCTCTTCATATAATCTCCAGCGTAAAACAATAACAGATTCTCTGTGCCCTGGGAAGCAAAGCCTTCACCGAGGATTGTCGAGAAACTTTTGAACCGCTACAAAAGCCGAATCAAAACCTAGGGAGCCGTCAAACCACTGTATTTCTGTATCACGCTGAAACCAGGTTCTTTGCCTTTTCGCCAGGCCCATGGTGTTTTGCACGATATTTTCAAAGAGCCACTCAGCCGAATTTCCTTCGTTTAAAAACTGAAGCGTCTCTTTATAGCCAACGCTCTGTAAAGCCGACCAGCCCGCAAAACCTCGGGCCAACAATTCTTCCACTTCAGCCACTAGTCCGGCCTGCAACATTTTCCGGGTGCGAAAAACCACTCTTTGTCTTAAAATTTCGCGATCCCAACGAAGCCCCACCTTCAGCAGAGGATAGGGAAAAGGAGTTTGCTTTCCCTTGAACTCTTTTTGAATCTGAGTCAGCGTCTTTCCTTCAGTGCGAATCAACTCCATGGCACGACCTAATCGATAATGATCTTGAGCATGAATTTTTTTTGCGGCTTCCGGATCCAGACGCTGAAACTCGGCATACAATTCTTTTGCCCCTTCGTCCGTTTTCAAAATATCTGTAATTTGCTGCTGAACTTCCAGAGATGTTTTTCGGACAGGATACATGCCTTTTTCTATCGCTTGAAAATAAAAACCAGTCCCACCCACCACGAAAACAGGTTTTCCTTCTGGCAACTGTCTTAGGCACTGAAAAAAATCACGACTGTAGTTCCCTGCGGTCATAGTAATCCCTTCGGGAACATAGTCGTAGAGGTGATGAGGAGCCAAGGCCATTTCTTCAGGCGAAGGTTTCGCGGCACCGATATTCAGAGATTTATAAAGCTGTACACTGTCGCAATTGACCACGGAGCCTGAAAGGCGTTTTGCCATATCCAAGGCCCATTGGCTCTTTCCTGAGGCCGTCGTGCCAACAATAAAAACAACGGACTTGGACTGCTCCATTAAACGCTACGTCCGAAATCTTTTTCAAGCTTCGCATAAGGATAGTCGACAGAGACGGGACGTCCATGGGGGCAAAAACTCGAGAGTGGAAACTCATCCATCTCATTGAGCAGATTCCTCATCTGCTCAATGCTTAACGCCTGTCCCGCACGCACGACGGAATGACAAGACATCGTTGCGCAAATATCGCCCACAACCTTTTCCATGGAAAAACTCCCACCGAGATCGAGAGCTTCACCCGCCATTTTATCTAGGACCGAGCTAAGGATAGATTCTTTTATCAAGGTCGGCGCGGCTCTCACTCCCACAGTTGTGGGGCCTAAGACCTCAACAAACACCCCCAGCTTCTCAATATCGGGAAAGAGATTTTGTAAAGCTTCCACTTTATCCGGTGTCAAATCCACCGCCAGAGGAAAAAGAAACTCTTGAACCTCGACCTTCCCGCCTCTCCACGCACTCATGAGCCGCTCAAAAACTACTCGTTCATGAGCTGCATGCTGGTCCACGAAGACCACCTTGTCACGACTTTGACAGATGATGTAGGTGAGATTTGCCTGACCTAAAACTTCTAAAGAAGACCAGTAACTCCCTTGAGGCGTGACGTGACTCATAGCTTCGCGACGGATTTCCGCCTGCTCCGCGGCCACTTGCAAGGAGAAATCTTTCTTCTTAAATTGAGTGGCGTGAAAGGAAGGATGATGAAACGACGATTGAGTCTGAGAAGTACTCACCGATTCCTTTAAATCAAACTCATTGAAGCTTCGAGTTTGTAAATTTTGTGCCTGTGAATTTTGTCTATCTGAAATTTGTGCCTCTGGAGTCCATGGAGCCTTTTCCAAAGTCTCCCGCACCGCTGCCTGAACAGCTCTGAAAGCCAGTGAAGGGCTATGAAATTTCACCTGGGATTTTGTCGGGTGAATATTGACATCGATATATTCAGGATCCACTTCGACCCAAACGGCCGCCACCGGATATTCTCCATGCATGAGAAGATTTCTATAGGCTTCCATGACCGCCGCCTGCATGCTGCGATCTTGTATCCAGCGATTCTGCGCAAAAAGCCAAATATTCCTTGCGGTTTTAGCCACCTGATGAGGATCCGCGAAGACCGCGTGAGCAGTCACGTTTTCGCGCTGAGCACGGCCTTCATACATTGGTTTGATTTCTAAAATTTGCTCCACCCGAGCTTTGCGCGATTGGCAAGCGGGCCAAAAGAATATCAATTCATTTTTTTCATAAACTCGGAACTCCACTTCCGCGTGAGCCAAAGCCAGAGCCTTCAAAGTGGTTTTTATTTGTGTTCCCTCAGCGGCATCGGACTTTAAAAACTTTAACCGAGCCGGGATATTGGCAAAGAGTTCTTGAATGGTGATCACAGTCCCTTCAGAACCGCCCACTGGATCCACCGAAGTTTTTTTTCCAAATTCACTTAAAAGCTGATGGGCCTTCTCGCAGCCTGGAGGACGTGAGGTCAGATTCAGCTTACTGACAGCGGCAATACTGGCAAGAGCCTCACCGCGGAAGCCAAAAGTATGCAGCTTCCAGAGGTCCTCACTTTTTGAAATTTTGCTCGTAGCGAACCTTTCAAGGGCCTTGGGCAATTGCTCCGGCGGAATCCCTTTGCCATTATCCACAACCTTGACATAACGACCGCCCTCAGAGAACTCCACAGTGACAGCGGTGGCTCCCGCATCAATGCTGTTTTCCACTAACTCTTTTACCAGATGCGCCGGTCTTTCGACCACTTCGCCAGCGGCAATTTGATCCACGACTTCAGGAGACAAGACTTCAATAGACATAGAACTTCAGTACCGCGAGGGGTTTAAAAAGGAAAACCAAAAGTGAGGCTTCCGCCCCAATACTTGGTCTTTTCCCAATAGTACTTGACGTTAAAACGCAGCGCGTAGGTATCAGCAATTCGGAATGCCAAACCCACATCAAACACGGCGCCAAAAACCATATCATCAAGACTATAGGTAGCCTGCTTTGCATTTTGCAAAGCATTTAGACTCACTTCGTAATGAGAATACTTGAACATGGGACCAAAGCCAAAGGTCAACATATGCCATTTGCTTTGGGGGGAGGCCGTCTCAAAAATAAAATCCGTGAGAAAGGTCCAACCACTCGCGGGAAAACCTGTACTTGTTTGATAATAGGCAGGAGCCCCGGAATGGAACAAAAACTCGGCGTCGGTTCTTAAATCTCCATCAAACATAGTATTGGGCCCCGCGATTTTAACTCCGTAAAACGGCAAAGTCTGCGTGCGCAAATCGCCCATAGTATTCTCAGTGTAGCTTAAATAAGCAAGCATTGGCCCGCGATAGCGACTGGAATAAAAAGATTTCTGGGGTTTCTTTTTTTCAGGAAAAGAATCATTTTCTTCTTTTTTATCCGGTTTTTTTACCGTCACTCCCTTGTCATTCTGAACCTTCGCCGCATTCTTAGGGCGGACATCCGTGTCGGCAATCCAACCCACAACTCCAGGTTTAACCCGGACTTTATAAAAAGGTCCCTTTGTCTTCAAAGAAATCTCATAGACCTGACCCGCTTTAAAACGAGTCAACACCGGAGCATCGAAGTCCGCCTCTTTGTATACCAGAGCCCCCTCATTGAGGACCACGGCTTTTTGCGATTGAGCGGAAGCTCCCCATCCCACAAAAAACAAAATCATAAAAAAAAGGCATTGAATTGCTTTCATATATATTTAATTAAAACGCATCAACCACACACGATAAAAAGCTTCGAGCACAATTTTTAAAGACATCTTGCTGTGACCCACACGACGGTCTTCAAAAACAATCGGAGACTCAGCTCCTTTAAAGCCTTTTCGCAGCGCTTTGTATTTGAGTTCAATTTGAAAACTATAACCATTTGAAACCACAGTGCTCAAATCGATTCCCAGGAGAACTTCTCTCTTCCAGGCATTAAATCCCCCTGTCCAATCGTTCAGCGGAAAGCCTAAAATTAAACGAGAGTAGAGTCCGCCACCGCGGGAAATGATTTTCCTCATGACTCCCCAATTCACCGTCCGGCCTCCATCCACATAACGGGAACCCACTGCAAAATCATGATCTTTTAATTTGTTAAGTAAAGGTCCCAAATCCTCAGGACGATGCGAGAAGTCCGCATCCATTTCCGTCAAAACATCAAACCCGTTCTCCATGCCCCATCTGAAGCCCGCGATATAGGCGCGACCCAGCCCTTGTTTACCAGGACGAGAAAGCAAGTGAAGTTGAGGATGGTTTTTTTGCATCTCCTGGACGATTTGAGCCGTGCCATCAGGAGAGCTATCATCCACTACCAAAATATCTACGCCCAATTTTTGAGCAAAAACTGCCTGCACGATATTTTGAATATTTTCTTTTTCGTTGTATGTAGGAATGATGATGAGTGCTTTCATAGTGAGGCCAGAGTAATCTGGGGCCCCCCAATTCTCAATCATTATTTAGGACAGATTTACGCTTGGCGAGAGACCAAAACCCCTTTTTTATCTTTACTCTGGGCTTTTATTTGCCTTTGGCTGTGCAGGGCCTCCGCCTTTTCAGGGGAAATGCTTGGCAAGTTCAAGGGTCTTGCCAATAAATATTGAGGATCTAAGCGCCGTTGTTTGAGATGTTCGTTCACTTTCTCAGCTGCTTTATCCGCATCCTTCAAATACAAGACTGGATCGAAACCACACTGTTTACAGGAAATCGACAAGCGCCAGCGAATCTGTATAAAAGTTTCTGTAATCCCCAGGGCCATCGCAAAAATCACCAGAACTCTCGGATCGAAGGCTCCCCAAAAACAGTACATCATAAGCGACGAAGTCACTGCCGCATAAAGAATATTTAAGAAACCTATATTTCGTTTCTTATAAGCTCTTCGGGGAGTGCGACAAAATGCACAGTAACAATTATTTTTAGATTTTAGTTTAAATTTTGGTTTAGATTTTAATATTGGCAAGAATTCTCCTACCTTTATTCTGCCGGAACTTGCCCCCTCTGTGAAAGTCCAGAGCCAGGGGCTTTTTTTGCAAATCTCTCTTTTTCTTTGTTAGACTGGCACTATGACACATAAAAAATTTCTCAAACTCGCCAGTCTCGGTTTGCTTACTCAATTCCTCAGTACCATGGTCTGGGCTACGGGAAACCTCGGAGAAAGCTATCAAGAAGTCACCTACGACGAATTAGTGAACGAACTCAACACTAAAAAATCCACAGTCGAATCCAAGAAGAAAGCGACTATCAATGAAATTCATCTTGGGGTCGGCTATGTCCACAGTTACACCCAACTCAACGTCAACCGCAAGAACACCGAAAGATTTCAAAATGGCTTGCAGCTCTCCGCCAGCATGAATTTGGATTCTCCCAACCTCTACACCGAGGGGGTCTTTCGCAATTTCTCGGGCAGCACGATCAGCCAAGAGGATTTACAAATCCTGCAAATTGATGGCCGTCTCGGTTATCTCAATGCGCTCACGGCTCCCTGGAAGTTCAATCTCTTTACAGGCTTTTCTGGGCGACTCATTCAAGGCAACAATCCAGTGCAATATTATTCCATCAATGAATTCACTCCATCTTTTACTACGGGACTGGGCATTTTAGCGGAAATTCATAAAAACATCCGGCTGGGCTTTGAGGTCGGAGGTCGCACTTCGATCTTGGGAAAAAATACCGAAAGAAACTCCGTCGACTTTGCTTTGCATTTGGATACTTCTTTATAAGTATGGAGAACACAGACGCCTTGGTTATTCTCTTTTTTCTTCCCTTTCTTCTTTTGGGGCTGATGGTCTCTACCAACTTTTACCGAGAGCTTCGCCAATACAATTTTGAACTCAAACCCAACTGTCTTTTAACACGAAAGCCGGTGGTTTTTATCAACGGCCCTTGCAGCATCTTTTACTTTCGCAAATATTGGAATGCCTATCCTGAAATTCTCACTGAACATGGCTATGAAGTTTTCTCACTTCATCTTCCATGGCGAGGACCAGCGCGTTTCACTAAAATGCAGAAGTTTTTGAATCAGCAAGAAATAAATTCGAACAAATATCACTTTATTTGTGATGAATTCAGTTCTGCGGAACTGGAGGGGTTGTTTAAATACTCCCGCAGTGTGGCCAGTCTCACGATCTTGAAAAACAAAGAAGAGCTTTCTTCTCAAGATACTTATTCCCGCAGTTTTCTCAACTGGAGCTACAAACTTCATTCGTGGAGTTGTAAGTCGCTCGTTTTGCCGACGGCGGAGGACCTAGGTGTCCAATTCCCCACTTCCGCCTCGTGGCTGCTTGAAAAAATGCAAGAAAATGGCGAGCAGGACTTTCTCGGTTGAACAATCACCGTAAACAATTTCATCTTGCCACCTCTGTTCAATAATGTTGCAATAATCATCATGAGAGATGTCAGCGAGCCCACGCCCCCAGAACAAAGAGTTAAAAATATTCTAAAATACATTCTGCAGTTTTTAAAACATCCTCTTCATGAAATAGCCCATCTCCCCGATTGGTCCTGGAAAACTTTAGCTTGGATCCAAGTGATTTGCGCGATGATCTCAGGCTTTGCGGCTGGGCTGACGAAACCGGGCTTCTTTAGCATTCTTGCGGGCCTCATCGTGACTCCTTTTATTGCTATGCTGATGGTTTTGGTTTTGACCGCATTTCTTTATTACTACTTTCAAGTCTTCGAAAAAAGAACAGTCCCAGCCTCAAAACTTTTTGCGCTCGCCGTACTTTCAAGTATTCCTTTTTTCATCTTACAAATTGGCTCCAGCCTTTTGCCACCGATCACGCTGATCGGATTTGGTTTTTCAACCATGCTCATTGCGGTGGGCTTGACTGAGAACTTTCAAATGGAAAAGTATCGAGCTATCCGCCTCTCCATAGTCCTCTTTACCATTGTTCTTTTAGTTTGGGTCGGTAATAAAATAAGCGTGTACCGCCTGGACCGTGCGGCCAACCAGCAACCTTTCACTCTTGAGCAATAAACTTGACAAAGGCCTATGCCCGTCCTGTAGAGCCGAAACCACCGATTCCACGCTCTGTGCTGGATAAAGTTTCCACCACTTCAAACTGAGCTTGAATCACAGGTGCAATCACCAATTGAGCGATACGCTCCTGGTCTTGAATAAGAACGCTTTCATGGCCCAAGTTGATGACAATAATCTTCACTTCACCGCGATAATCGGCATCAATTGTTCCTGGGGTATTTAAAACAGTGATCCCTTGCTTTGCCGCAAAGCCACTGCGAGGGCGGGCCTGAATCTCAAAGCCCAAGGGAATTTCAAAGCTCAAACCTGTCGGGATCATAGCCCGCTCCCCCGGCTTCAAAGTCATAGGAGTCGTTAATTGCGCCCGCACATCAACACCACTGGCACCAGAGGATTGATACTGAGGAATTTCACCTTTGAAGTTTTCCAGTTTTTTAATTTTTACAATCAGTGTTTTCATAATATTTCCCCGACAAACGCCGTTTTAACCGTCGTTTTAAAATTCAAAATCACGCCACCACTTATCGAGATTTTCCACTCCGGCTCCCATCAGGACCCCTGAGACCTTACTGGTGTCAAACCTCTCTTGAATAAACTCATTCACTGAAGCCTTCGTCACTTTTTGTATTTGCTGAATCACCGAATCCACGGAGCGATAGTCCCCAAAAACCATTTCGTTGACCGCAATAGAAGTCATACGATTTTCAATATCATCAGAGCCTAACAAAATACTCCCAATGACTTGGGTCTTAAAAAGCTCCACATCGGAACTGGAAATCCCGCTCTTTTTAAGCTTCCGCAATTCCTTAGAAATAAGTTCCGCCACTTTGCGCGCGCTCTTAACCTCAGTGCCGGCGTAAATCAACATCGCCCCTGAATCCACAAAAGTATTCAACATGCTGTGAATGGAATAAACCAATCCCTTTTTCTCGCGCACACTTTGATAAAGCTTTGAAGTCATACCACCGCCTAATAAAGTATTGACGATATAGGCTTCAAATCGTTGAGAATCTTGAAAGCTCGCGGTTGGCAGTCCCATCAACATATGCGTCTGCTCTGAAGATTTCTCGGACACGACCCGCGCTGTCTTCCAACGAGGACGTTCTCTTTTTGCTAAAAACTTGGTTTTCTTTTTCTTGGCAAGTCTTTCACCCACCGCATTTAAGAACGCCTGATGATCTAAGTTTCCCGCCGCCGTCACTATGATGTTTTTTCCCGTATAACGGGATTTATAATAATCTGTCACTCTTTTCTGCGACATGCTGGCCACAGACTCTACCGTTCCCAAAATAGGGGTGGAAGCAGGATTTCCCGCATAGGCTTTTTCAAAAAGCACATCATAGATCAACTCTTCCGGCGTATCATCGGTCATGGCGATCTCTTGCAAGATCACCCCTTTTTCCAACCTAAAGTCATTCGTGGAAATCTGCATATTGCTGATCAAATCACACAGAACATCCAAAGCTTTTTCCCAATGATCTTTTAAGACGAGGGCATGATAGCAGGTGTATTCACGAGTTGTGTAAGCATTGAGATCACCTCCCAAAGCCTCCAAAGATTTTGCGATCTGATAAGCCGAACGAGTTTTAGT
>DATBTE010000047.1:0-17353 GCA_036559425.1 Pseudobdellovibrionaceae bacterium
AATAAAATTCCGCATCTGATAAATTATCAACCGCTTTAGGTTTTGGTTTCACTTCGCCCAGGGTCAATGTCGCAGGTTTTGGTAAGCGCTCATGGCACATAATACACAGACCCGTCGTCGCTTTTAAATTATTATGGGCAGCTCCATAAATCTCATGTTCAAAGAGAAAGTTTGTTTCTTGGATATGACTGCCTAAGAGTCCGTAGGTGACTGCGAAGCCCGGTGCTTTTGAAATATTTTTTACCTGATTCTGATCGATTTTATTTTCAAGTCCTTTGAGAAGACCTCTTATTTTTTCTCGATTTTTCGGATTCTGGAACTCTTCTTCAGATTCTATATAGGGGCGAAGTTCAAGCAAGGTTCCATAAAAAGAGTGCATGAGCACTGGTAAATATGCATCCTCCGTCTTCGCAGAGAGGGAAAAACTAAAGAAAAATACGATGATCAACAGGGGGAGTTTCATAAATACCTCACAGAATGGAATCTCCCTTCAACTCTGCCTTATTTGCTCCCAGTAATTAACCCGTTTTACTAAATGAAATTTATTCTAGCAATTTGTCCGGGTTGAGAAAGGAACTATTTGAACCCACCCATCTCACAGATCCTTTTGATCTCCGCTTCAAAAGCCGAGAGGTCCTCAGTTTTTGCTTTATATCGTGAAATGACGCTGATTTTCTTTCGCTGATTTGCTGGGAACAGGTCGCTGATGTGAAGTTCAAAGACGGCTCTCGGCGTGCGTCCCGTGAGCTCATAAAGTTCCTTTGAGACTTTTTCATTCTGTCCCGTCACCTCGTATCCGCCACAAAACGAGATGAACGCATATTCTCGAAGGTCTTTTCGAGAATGCTTGATAAATGTCTTCAGGGGATTTGCGATTTTGGAATTCCAAAGGGGCGCGATGAATAGGACCAGGTCGTATTCAAGAACTGAAGTGTCAGGCGTTTTTATTTTCGAGTCTCGATTAAAAAATACATCCAAAAAAATAGTGAGCCACGTTCGCCTTTTCGTTTCAAGAATGGGGATAGGGGTGGTGTTAAGACGCTCGCCAAGTCGTTCGGCCAGGAGTCGGTTATTTCCTGAATAGGAGTAGTAAAATATGCCACATTTCATAGTCGTCCTTAATCGTCGATCAGTTGATAGGCGGAAGTCCAAAAATCGCGCACGAGGGCGGAGTAAGCCAGCATGTCGGGGCGACGTTGGGTCATCAGCACTCCAACCATTTGTTCCTTCGGATCGACGAACCAAGAGGTGCCAAAGGCGCCATCCCAACCGAAACGTCCCGGCACTCCGCCAAGTTCCGTTCGTTTTGTGACCACGCTCACTCCCAGACCCCACCCGTGATCGTCCCAGAAGTTCGGGAAGAAGGGAGAGGTGGCTTTCTGTTCGGGGGTGAGGTGATCTGATGTCATCAGCTCTATCGATAAACGAGAAAGAATGCGGTTATTGCGGTAAATGCCCTTGTTCAGCAACATCTTTCCAAACACCGCCATGTCCTTCGCTGTTGAAACAAGGCCGCCGCCACCGCCTTCAAAATTTGGCGCTTGTGAGGCCCATCCATTGCGAGCTTCATCCAGCACCACCAGCTGACCGGTAAACATATCTGATCCATAACAAGTCGGAAGTCGTTCAATTTTGGTCTCTGGCACATAAAAACCTGTGTCATTCATTCCCAGGGGCTCAAAGATTCGCTCTTGAAAGAAAGACCCGAGCGATTTCCCGCAGACCCGAGCAATCAGGACGCCTAAGATCTCGGCGCTCATGTGGTAGAGCCATTTTTCCCCTGGTTGAAAGGCCAGCGGCAAACTCCCGAGGCGCTTCATGAATTCGTCGGGTGAGTCCGCGAACGGAAAAACACTCAGAGGAAGTTGAGCTTCCATGAGGGCCTTTTGCAGAGGACTTGTGGGAGCTATGAATCCCACTTCACCATAACCCGATCGAAACGTCATAAGATCGCGCACTGAGATGGAACGCTTCGCTGGCACCGTTTCATCAAGAGCGCTATCGATTGTTTTTAAGACTCTTCGGTTCTTGAGTTCAGGCAGCCATTCGTCGACAGCATCATCGAGCCTAAGTTTGCATTCCTCAATGAGAATCAGGGCCGCAGCGGCGGTGATTGGCTTCGTCATGGAAGCCAGGCGGAAAATCGCATCTTCGCGCATGGGCACATTGCTGTTAAATGCCATGGTGCCCATGGCCTCCACGTATTCACGGCCGCGGTGGTGAACCAAGGTCACAAGGCCAGGGGTATGACCATTATCAACGTAGCGCCGCAGGGTTTCGTGCATGCGGGCCAGTCGGACTTGCGAGAAGCCGCTTTTCTCATCAGTGCTTTGATTAGAAGTATTTTCCTTTGAAAATGGAGTGAACGAATTTTGCATAGAAACAGTCCTCGTCAAAATAAGCTGGTGTTTCGATTAAAGACCTTGCATTAAATATGTCAAGAATTGATTCCGTTTGATTCCGCAAATTCTAGAGTGCTAAAAAAAGGGAGGACAAAGCAATGAGTGATTTCAAGACTATCGGCAAAGTGGGATATATCTCGGGATCAGCCGCATTTATCGCAACTGCGGCCTACTGCATTGTCCAGATCCTCCAGGTAGTTCATGTGATCCGTTTTCCCTGGGATGAAATCCTCATCTATGGGGCGTCCCTTTGTATCGTGGTCCCTTTTGTCTTAGCCATTCTTTCGCTTCATTACTTAACGCCTGAAAGGAAAAGATTTTGGACTCATGCTTCGCTCCTCTTCTCTGTCATCTATTCGGTCTTTGTCATCGCCAATTATGTGGTTCAATTGGCTACGGTCGTACCGGCGAAGCTTATAGGAAACATTGATTCGATTCGGATTCTAGATCAGACTCCGCACTCACTGTTTTGGGATTATGATGCTATAGGATATATTTTCATGGGGCTCGCGACACTGGTCGCCGTTCCCGCATTTGAGAAATCTGGATTGGAAAAGTGGGTTCGACTCTCCTTTCTGGCTCATAGTTTAGTGACCCCGTTGATCATCATTGTCTATTTCTATCCGACGTTTTCTGACAAGCTGCTCTTCCTCGGTTTCCCGTGGGCCCTGACGGCCCCTCTTTTCATGTTCATGCTCACACTCTTACTTCGAAAGCGAGTCAAAGCATTGAGGCCGTCTCTTAAGGCGTAATGGAGACCTTCAGCACGCCATCTCTTTGATTGGCAAAGAGATCGTAAGCCTGAAGGATTTCGCCCAGTTTGAACCTGTGGGTGACCATGCTCTTCAATTCCACACGCTTGTGGCTAATCATTTCCATCAAGCGGCGCATGCGCTCTTTTCCGCCAGGACAAAGGGTCGTGACAAGGTGGTGATCGCCAAGCCCCGCATTGAACGCTGAGTTTGGAACCAGCAGATCTTTTGAATAAACACCAAGGCTTGAAAGGGTCCCTCCGGGTTTCAGCACACGCATGCACGATTGAAAGGTGACCTCTGTTCCCAGCGCTTCAATCGCCACATCCACACCTCGGCCTTTGGTGATTTCCATGATGGCCGAAACCGGATCTTTTTCTTTGAAATTAATCGTCATGTCCGCGCCCACTTCTCGTGCCATTCGCAATCTCTTTTCGATGCTGTCGACAACAATGATCAAGCTTGCGCCACTCAATTTCGCGCCGGCTGTGGCACAAAGACCGATGGGGCCTTGGGCGAAAACCGCAACGGTATCGCCGATTTTTACTTTTCCGCTTTCAGCGCCACTAAAACCTGTGCTCATGATATCCGGACACATCAAGACTTCTTCATCCGTAAGATGAGTCGGAACGGGAGCGAGGTTTGCCATCGCATTCGGAACTAATAGAAACTCAGCCTGTGCGCCATCGATTGTGTTCCCAAAGCGCCATCCTCCCATGGGCTTTCCTCCGCACTGAGAGTGATGTCCATCAAAACACGAATGGCACTGCCCACAGGGCGTGATCGCTCCAGCAATGACTCGTTGTTCAATCTGATACCCCGTTACCGCGGAACCTAGTTCTTCGATAACACCGACCGGCTCGTGGCCAATCGTCAGACCGGGTTGAACGGGATACTCGCCTTTTAAAATGTGAACATCGGTTCCGCATATTGTGGTCGTCGTGATTCGGACCAAGGCATCTGTCGGACCTGGGCGGGGAACAGGTTTCTCGACAAGGTCGATCTTGCCAGGGGCGACAAATACTAACGCTTTCATTTTTCGCTCTTTCATTGATGATCTCCTCCACAGGTCCTGAGGTTAGCATTGATATATTTACTGCGAAAGGTGAGGCGCGACGAGACGGACGTGACTCTTCAGGTATTTGGCAAGGGCCTCGCCAAATAAGTGAGCGTCCCCCGGCCAGCGAGCAGAAATATAGTTTTGATTGGACCGTCTCGGAATAAGTGCGATAATGATTCCTTAGCCAAAGACAGGTAAACATGGTCAATGAGTTTTCCTAAAATCTGGGTTGGTAGACTCTGAATAATTGAAACTAATTGTGGTTCTTCCAGAATTTGCTGGAGGAGTTGTTTGTTCGAATTTTCAGCAATACGTTGTAACTATGAAAAATTAAAGAAGAAAAATTTGGCGTTCCCAAGGGGATTCGAACCCCTGTATCCTCCGTGAAAGTGCATCCCTTAGGCATTTTTAACAATTTAACTAACTCACAAAAACGACTCATATTTTCGCACTTAATCTATTTATTTCAGTAGGTTATGGTTTTCGACTGAGTCCGTTTTGTTGGTTCTTGATCTTGGCTGTTTTGGGAAAGTGTGGATACCAGTGGATACTGGAAAATGAGGGGATATTTTCCGAAACGCGGAGATTTCAGGGGATATTTAGACTTTGCGGAAAATCCAAAAACTCAGGATGCAGTAGCGATGCATTTGCAGCAAATTTTAGAATGCACTTCAAAGTTATCCCAAGAGGCCAGAGGTAAATTAAAGATTAATTGGTCGGCATTGGTTGCGATGAGAAATGAGATCTCTAATTCCTATGTTGACGTCGCCATTGTCTGGGAAGTCATCAAAGACTTTGAAGAGTTCCATAAGCTTATCGGGTGGGCGAGGAAGATTAGCTGATTTTGCCAAATTAGTATTACTGCCCCAAGTGCTGTTAAACAAAAAATGACATCTGCAACCTTACTTAACAAATTCGTCAGATCTGGGTGACGGCTTAGAAACACGGTTGGAACTTCGCTCTGACAAATCTGAGTCTTCACTCTTTTTTAAGGATAAGCATAGTTTAGGTACAGATCATCATAATCCTATTCTTTATCTCTTTTATATAATTTTTAAGTTTTTTACGGA
Organism: Pseudobdellovibrionaceae bacterium; assembly: GCA_036559425.1. GTDB lineage: Bacteria > Bdellovibrionota > Bdellovibrionia > Bdellovibrionales > Bdellovibrionaceae > JACMRP01. The sequence continues at coordinate 5,285 of DATBTE010000047.1, forward strand.
TTTTATACGGATTTATATTTTAAGATTTTTAGGTATTGAATGGAGGAACAATGGACTTTGCTATTGCGGGGATTATAGGAGTTTTCGTTCTCATATATTTGGGTTACGCCCTTTTTAACCCTGAAAAATTTTAGGAAAATTCTATGAAACCAACAGATATTGCACAAATTGCATTATATATAGCCCTTTTAATTATTTTGACGCCTATCCTTGGGGCATTTATGGCGAAAGTCTTTGAGGGCAAAAAAACTTTTTTGAGCCCGATTTTGGGTTGGTCAGAGCGACTTGCTTATAAAGTTTCTGGTGTAAACCCAAGCGCCGAGATGAACTGGAAAGAGTATGCAAAAACACTAATGACCTTTAATTTTTTGGGTTTTTTAACTGTATTCCTACTCCAGATACTTCAATCAAGGCTTCCGTTAAATCCGCAAGGCTTGCCCGATGTTTCCTGGCACTCGGCTCTTAATACGGCCGTTAGCTTTATGACCAACACAAATTGGCAAGGATATGGCGGTGAGACAACAATGCCCTATTTAACCCAGATGGTGGGTCTGACTGTACAGAACTTTGTGAGCGCGGCCACTGGAATTACAGTTTTTCTGGCATTAACTCGTGGAATTACTTCTAAATCTTCTTCAAACGTAGGAAATTTTTGGGCCGATCTAACTAGAATTACGATCTACGTGCTATTACCGATTTCACTAATTTTGGCTGTAGTGTTGGTAGGGCAAGGTGTTATCCAAAATTTCTCCTCCTATACCGAAGTGACCACGCTTGAAGGTATTAAACAAATGATCCCGGGAGGCCCCGCAGCTTCGCAAATAGCTATTAAGCAAATTGGAACAAATGGTGGAGGATTTTTCAATACCAACAGTGCTCATCCATTCGAGAACTCGACTCCTTTAGCAAATTTTCTTGAGATGCTCGCCATCCTCCTTATTCCAGCGGCACTCACCTTCACATTTGGTCGAATGGTCAAATCTCAGAGACAGGGTTGGACATTATTTGCTGTTATGTTTTTTGTATGGTTGGCCGGTTTAGTTGGTTCTATGGCTTCTGAGTACACCACCAATCCCATTTTTCACCAATCGGGGATCATGGAGGGGAAAGAGGTTCGTCTAGGGGTTGCAAACAGTGTGATATGGTCTACCGCGACCACTGTGGCCTCTAACGGCTCTGTTAACTCCATGCACTCCAGCCTTTCTCCACTTTCTGGGGGGATTGCTATGTTCAACATTATGTTGGGTGAAATAATTTTTGGCGGTGTTGGCGCTGGACTTTATGGAATGCTTCTTTTTGTTCTTCTCACCGTTTTCTTATCTGGGTTGATGGTCGGCAGATCACCTGAATATATGGGTAAAAAAATTGAAGCAGGCGAAATAAAGTGGGCGATACTCGGGATCTTGGCACCTTGTGCGGTGATTTTGATAGGCACAGCCATTTCAGTAGTAAGCCCTTTAGGCTTATCTAGTCTCGCAAATAAGGGACCACATGGCTTGTCAGAAATTCTGTATGCGTTCACTTCGGCGGCTGGAAATAATGGAAGTGCTTTTGCGGGACTCAATGCAAACACTGTCTACTATAATGTATTACTGGCTCTTGCTATGCTCATTGGTCGATTTGCAGTGATAATTCCTTGTCTTGCAATCGCTGGTTTGCTTGCTAGCAAGAAAATTTCACCATCATCAGCAGGAACCTTTGCAACTGACACTCCCATTTTTGGATTTTTACTTGTCGGCGTAATTATTATTGTTGGAGCCTTAACATTTGTTCCGGCTTTATCTTTAGGTCCCGTCATTGAGCACATATTAATGTTGCAAGGTCATTCTTTTTAGAGGTGCATAATGGAACAAACAAAAAGTCAATGGACTAATCCTGAAATACTTATCCCAGCTCTGAAGGATGCATTCATAAAGTTGGACCCTCGAGTTCAAATGAAAAATCCGGTTATGTTTGTAACAGAGATCGGGGCAATCCTGACAACTCTTTTACTCTTTTTTGGACATGGTGGCGAGAAGGCTTTCGAGTTTCAAATTGCAATGTGGCTTTGGTTCACGGTGATTTTTGCAAATTTTGCTGAAGCAATTGCGGAAGGTCGGGGCAAGGCCCAAGCCGCCGAACTAAAAAAGACGAGAACGACAACTCAGGCGCGAGTTTACCAAGAGGGTAAAGAAAAAAAAGTTCCAGCCAGCCAGCTTAAAAAAGGCGACTTAGTTATTTGCGAAGCTGGAGATGTCATCCCCGGTGATGGCGAGGTTATAGATGGGATTGCCACTGTTGATGAATCAGCTATTACGGGAGAGTCTGCTCCTGTTATTCGAGAAAGCGGCGGAGACCGAAGTGCGGTTACTGGTGGAACTAAAGTTATCAGTGACAAAATCATAGTTAAAATTACGGCAGAGGCCGGCCATAGTTTTCTTGACCGTATGATTTCCTTGGTTGAGGGGGCAAAACGACAAAAAACGCCTAATGAAATTGCTCTGAGCATTGTTCTGTCGGGACTTACCATCGTGTTTGTTTTGGCAGTAATGACTCTAAAACCTTTTGCTGACTACAGTGCATCCGAAGCTCATCAGGATCTTTCGGCGATTATAACCGTTCCCGTTTTAATCTCACTTCTCGTTTGCCTTATTCCAACAACCATCGGTGGCTTATTGAGCGCAATCGGAATTAGCGGCATGGATCGCCTCATTCGTCGGAATGTGATCGCGACAAGTGGTCGAGCTGTCGAAGCTGCCGGAGACATTGATGTTCTTCTCCTAGATAAAACCGGAACAATAACGCTTGGCAATCGCATGGCCACCGCATTTTTGTCCATTCATGGCGTTACAGAGCATCGTCTTGCGGAGGCCGCACAGTTGGCATCAATGGCAGACGAAACGGCAGAAGGACGATCCATCGTCGTGTTAGCTAAGGAGAAATATTCTCTTCGAGGTGAGAGCCTGGAAAAAGAAAAGGCCAATTTTGTGCCATTTTCAGCTCAGACCCGAATGAGTGGTGTTGATTTTACTGACAGTCAAGGCATCAAACGTACTATTCGCAAAGGAGCCGGTGATACCGTTAAGGAGTTTGTGAAATCCCACAGTGGAAATATTCCAAAGGGGTTAGATTCCCTTATTGAAACCGTTGCAAAAAAAGGTGGTACCCCTTTGGTCGTTGCTGATGGCAATGAAATTTTAGGGGTCGTTCAACTTAAGGATGTTGTTAAGGGCGGAATTAAAGAACGATTTGCTGAACTTCGAAAAATGGGAATTCGCACGGTGATGATCACTGGCGATAATCCCCTCACTGCTGCGGCTATTGCTGCTGAAGCTGGTGTTGATGATTTCATGGCGCAAGCAACTCCAGAAGCCAAGCTTAAGCGAATTCGAGAGGAGCAAGCGAAGGGCCACCTTGTTGCCATGACAGGAGATGGTACCAATGATGCACCGGCTCTCGCACAAGCTGACGTGGGAGTTGCAATGAATACAGGAACGCAGGCGGCTAGGGAAGCTGGCAATATGGTCGACTTAGACAGCAACCCAACCAAACTGATCGAAATTGTGGAAATTGGAAAACAGCTCTTGATGACAAGGGGAAGCCTTACAACTTTTAGCATCGCAAACGATATTGCCAAATATTTTGCAATTTTGCCGGCACTATTCAGCTCACTGTACTTGGTTCAAGGAATGAAGGAAGGTCCCTTGCAGAACCTTAATATCATGGGATTGAGTTCCCCACAGAGCGCTATCTTGAGCGCCATTATTTTTAATGCGCTGATCATCGTCGCGCTCATTCCACTTGCCTTGAAGGGTGTTAAGTACAAGGCGGGTGGGGCATCCACTGTTTTGAAGCGTAATTTACTCATTTATGGAGTTGGTGGTTTGATCGTCCCTTTTATTGGTATCAAAATAATAGATATTTTGATTGTAGCTGTTGGGCTTGCGTGAGGTGCTTATGAAATATTTTTTACCATCCTTAAGGATGCTACTCTTTATGACTGTTTTGACCGGAATGATTTATCCGCTGGCAATAACAGGAATCTCGCAAATTCTTTTTAAAGAAAAAGCCAATGGACAGATCATTTCTAAAAATGGAATCTCCATAGGCTCCGAATTGATCGCTCAGAAATTCGAATCTGAAAGATATTTTTGGCCTCGTCCTTCAGGGGTCGATTTTAACTCTTTACCTTCAGGTGGATCGAATCTTGGACAAGCAAGTAGTGGCTTAAAGAAGGCTGTTGATGAGCGGTTTCAGAAATTGAAATCTGCACATCCCGATGCCGGTGAGCCCCCACAGGATTTATTGTTTGCCTCTGGAAGTGGACTTGATCCTCATATCAGTCCGGAAGCTGCGCGGTATCAAGTCGCTAGAGTTGCCAAAGCTCGCGTAATGCAAATTGAGGATTTAGTGGCTTTGGTCGATAAGGTGACAGAGGGACGCCAATGGGGTATTTTAGGGGAACCTCGAGTGAATGTTTTAAAGCTCAATCTAATTTTAGATCAGATCAAACAATAAAAGTTGAGGTGACCACAGGTTGAATTCAGAAGAACGCCCAGATCCAGATGCTCTGCTGCGGGCTATTTCCGAGGACGAGCAAAAAGAAACTCGCGCAAAACTTCGCGTCTTCCTCGGCATGTCTGCGGGGGTGGGGAAAACTTACTCCATGCTCAGGGCTGCCCGAGAGAGCATGAACGAAGGAATTGATGTCATCATTGGTGTTGTGGAGACACATGGAAGGAAAGAAACTGAAGCTCTTTTACAGGGTTTGCCGGTCATTCCAAAAAAGAAATCTGTTTATCGGGGCACTACTGTCGAGGAAATGGACCTTGATGCTATATTGGCGCGAAAGCCTAAATTAGTTGTCGTCGATGAGCTCCCCCACTCCAACATTCCCGGAAGTCGTCATGAGAAACGCTTTCAGGATGTAATTGAAATTCTTGACTCTGGAATTGACGTCATTACCGCTATGAATGTTCAGCATTTGGAAAGCCGAAAGGACGCTGTCGAGTCCATCACCGGCATTCCAATTCGTGAAACGGTTCCCGATAGTATTTTGGAGAGGGCTTCTCAAGTCGAGCTTGTGGATATTTCTCCGTCCCAACTATTAAAAAGACTAAAAGAAGGAAAAGTCTATCTCGGTGACAAAGCCGAACATGCTGCCAAAAATTTCTTTAAAGCAGATAAGTTGACTGCTCTTCGAGAAATTGCCTTGCGAATGACAGCAGAAAGGGTCGACCACGACCTTCAAAAAATGTCAGGTGTTCGCAATGAAAGTCCTTGGCAAACCAATGAACGCCTTTTGGTTGCGGTCAGTCATAGCCCTTACTCTGAGAAGTTAATTCGAGCCACAAGACGGCTAGCGTATAACCTTGAGGCACCGTGGATCGCAATTCATGTCGATACAGGGATGACTTTGAACACTCATGACCAAGTTCAACTTACTAAAAATCTCAACCTCGCACGACAACTGAATGCCGAAGTCATTGCAACCACAGAAACCGACGTACCAAGGGCCTTACAACGGGTGTGCCGTCAGAAAAATGTCACTCAAGTTGTCGTTGGCAGGCCCACCCGACATTGGTTTCGCGATGTTTTGGAGGGAGGCTCACTTCTGGACCGCCTTGTGCGCGAGAGTATCGAAGTGGATGTGCATGTCATTCGCCTGGATGGTATTTCGACTTACAAACCTTCCATTAGACAAGCCCTTTCCCTTTATAAGACACAAATTGGTCCAATCAAGTATTGGTTCACCTTTGTCTTTTTGGCGGCAGCTACCGGCGCCGGGATGGGGCTTGAAACCATTGTGGGCTATCGCACTGTTGGATTTCTTTATCTTATTTGCGTTTTAATTGTCGGAATGTTCGGCTCTTTGGGCGCCGTTCTGTTCGCAGCCAGTTTAAGTGCGCTGGTTTGGAATTTCTTTTTTATCCCACCCAAGTATACTTTTTCTATTCACCAACCCGATGACGTGATCCTCTGTATTGCCTATTTTGTGGTTGCAATCATTACGGGGCTCCTGACGAATAGAATTCGTATGCACGAACAACTCATGCGAGAACGTGAAGAACGTACCAATGTGCTTTATGAAATTCTTAAAGATATCGCCAGCAGCCAAGAGAAATCTGAATTTCTTCAAAAGGCCTTAAGTCGAGTGGGAGCTATTTTGGGAGCTGATTGTGGAGTGATCTTAAAATCTCCGAATGGCAGTCTTGAATTTAGTGAGGCTAGAGTCTACTCAATTAGGACTAATGAAAAAGATCAAGCAGTGGCTTTGTGGAGCTTTCAAAATCGAAAACCGGCTGGTTGGTCAACTGACACTCTTTCTGAATCTAGAGCTCTTTATATTCCGCTAAAGGGAGCGGTGGAATCTGTTGGTGTCTTCGTGTTTCAGCCGTTAAAGAAATCGCGAAGGCTTAATCTAGAACAAGAAACCTTGCTTTATTCGATTACAGGTCAGCTTGGTATTTCCTTAGAAAGGCATTTTGTCAGCAAACGCTTGGCTGAGGCACAACGACTCAAAGATTCTGAGCAACTTCACCAGACACTTCTTAACTCAATTTCACATGAAATGCGCACTCCGCTGACGGCAATTCTTGGGACAGCTTCAGCTCTTGAAGATGAAAATGTTTGTAAAGACCCAAATGCGGTGAAAACCCTGGCCGTGGGATTGTCAGATGCCGGAGATCGCCTCAATCGAGTCATTGAAAACCTCCTTGATATGAGTCGTTTGAGTTCTGGAGCCTTATCACTTAATTGGGAGTGGCACGATTTCAATGATCTGGTCGGGGTGGTCATTCAAAAGTCTGAAAAGTTTCTACAAAGACATAAACTCAAAGTTAATTTAAGCGACGAAGTTAAACTTCTTAAGATGGACTTTCGGTTAATAGAGCATGCCATTTCAAATTTAATTCTGAACTCAACGATGTACGCTGCTCCGAATACTGAAATAAAGATTTCCTCTGAGCGGCAGGGCGACAGATTTATTGTCAAAATTGAAGATCAAGGCCCTGGGATACCGGAAGAAGCTGTGCCTAACATTTTCGATAAATTTTATCGAGTTCCAGGAACGCAACCGGGAGGCACCGGACTTGGACTATCTATCGTTAAAAGTATCATTGAACTTCACAAAGGAAAAATTTCTTATGAAAACGCCAATCCTGGTGCTCGTTTTGTTATAACTCTGCCCTTACTTGCCCACCCCCCTTTGCCGGAGGTGGTTGAATGAGTCAGGAAATTCGAATTCTACTGATTGATGATGAGGCCGCCATTAGAGACATCATAAAAATTAATTTGAAATCTCAGGGGTATAAAATTGATGCGGCCGTTAGCGGACAGATGGGTCTGGCAAAAGCTGTGGAGTTTCATCCCCACTTGATTATTTTGGATCTCGGATTGCCCGATATGAATGGTTATGAAGTTCTAAAAGAGTTTCGTAAGTGGACTTCGGTGCCGATTATCATTCTTACGGTTAATGACGACGAGGCTACAAAGGTACGCCTTTTGGATGCCGGCGCGGATGACTATTTAACAAAACCTTTTGGTGCCCCAGAACTCCTTGCCCGTATCCGCGTAGGACTTCGTCACAACGAATTTAAGGAAGCGACTCCGGTTTTCAGGTCCGGGGACCTTGAAGTGGATCTTAATCAAAAGCGAGTTTCTGTGGATGGCCGGCCTGTTCGCCTGACCAATACCGAATTTGAAGTGCTATCAAGACTAGTTAGAGAAAATGGAAAGGTAGTATCTCAGTCGGTCTTATTGAAACAAATCTGGGGTCATCACGCTGAAGATCAAAGCCATTATCTACGGATATATATTAAACACCTGCGCACCAAGATCGAAAAGGATCCCTCCAAGCCAAAGCATATTGTGACTGAGTCGGGAGTGGGTTACAGGATTATTTAGAATCGAAGAACCTCACGAGCCTAATCACGTATCGCTATTGGGAAATGATCTACCGGGCTCAAAGGGAAGAGGCAAAAGATAGTCTGACTAATTGATGGTGAAGAGTACCCAAACATCAATATGAATGAATTAAAAACTGATACTGCAAAAGCTTTATTAACTAGCAAGCAGCGTCTTACAGGTCATCAGCTCATATTTTCGCGCTTAATCTATTTATTTCAGTAAGTTATGGTTTTCGGTTTGGTCCGTTTTGTTGGTTCTTGGTCGGGGCTGTTTTGGGAAAGTGTGGCTACCAGTGGATACTGGAAAATGAGGTGATATTTTCCGAAGCGCGGAGATTTCAGGGGATATTTAGACTTTGCGGAAAATCCAAAGACTCAAGATGCAGTAGCGATGCATTTGCAGCAAATTTTAGAATGCACTTCAAAATTATCCTAAGTGGACAGAGCTTATTTGGTTGGAGTTTTTGCGAGCGGGTAAAATCAATTAGAAACCGCATATTGTGGTTTGAAAAACTATATTATATTACTAAAGAATACGGAGAATCCTATGGACAATAAAACCCCTAAATTAGGTAAAAAAGGCGCCCTCAAAGAGGTTGTAAATTTACTTACTGAGATTCGAAAAAAACCTCTTTCAAAAGTGGTTCACGAGATCATACGTGCTGAAAACTACGAAGCAAACCTTAAGAATCTAAAAAAGGAGGCCTACAAATGTCTACCCTAAAGGCTTGTCTCAATGTGAGAAATATACTTAATAATAAGCGTTAGGCATTGATAACATATTAAAAGTACTACATTTTAATATAGAAATTGCGCATTTTTAAGCAGTCTGATAAAGTAGAGGGTGTATTGTGTCGATAGATAAACGAGCTAACGTAATACAGGATGTAATTAAGGCTCTGGAATCCGGTAACTTAGTTCCTTCAAATCACGCACAAGAACAGATGGAAAAGCGTGATGTGCAAATGAGCGATGTCGAGGAAATGATCTACCGGGCTCAAAGGGAAGAGGCAAAAGATAGTCTGACTAAAGATAAAAAAGACTGGAAATATTCCTTGCGAGGCTTTAACGATAGTGGAGAAAAGGACATTAGGATTATCGTTGTTTTCAATGACCCCGACACTGTGATCGTAACTGTAATTGATAAGAACAAGAAGGAGGACTAGAGCATGAAAACATTAAAGACTTACACATTCACAGGCTTTGGATTCGACATCATTCTTAAAGACGTTTCTATCAAATCAGTTGATGGTGAAGAGTACCCAAACATCAATATGAATGAATTAAAAACTGATACTGCGAAAGCTTTATTAACCAGCAAGCAGTGTCTTACCGGACACCAGCTCAAATTTTTGCGCACCTATTTAAAGATGTCGTTTGATGAGGTTTCTGAAAAAATTCATATTCCAGCTTCAACTCTTCGTTCGTGGGAAAATAAGGGTGGTGATTTTACTGGCCTAAGTTTAGAGCAGGAAAAGGCTTTTCGAATTCTTGCTATCAATCAGATTTTAGAGAAAGAAAAGAGTAAGTTTAATATCGAAGTGACTTTGGTTAAAGAATTTCAAGCTCCGTCAAAAGTCGCCGCACTTGATATTTCATCTACGTCAGACTCCTTTGTTGTAAATGGGTAAACTCGATTAACGAGATTTAAAAATCCAGACATAACCTGATCTGAAGATTTCGATTTAGCTAAAATGTGAGAAGTGTCAGTTGTTGGAAAATAGTCTATTTTCGATTAACTCTCAACCACCTAGTAGAACTTATGGGTGACCTAAATTTATTTGATTTGAGTTTCAGGCTCAAACGTCGATAATAGGGAATCATGTGCCGATATTTACCTTTCTTTTATTCTAGTACCCTTCAAACCACCCCATAGGGGTCCATAGATCGCTTTGTCCCGAGCACGGGACCAACAAATATTATTTTTTTGCGAAATTTATTTTTGATTGATGCGTTCAATCCTTTTCTGGATTTGCATCTGAAGGGAATTCTTATGTCTTATCAATTTGATCATCGGCAGTTGGCCGATGAAATGGAGATTTTTTTCTTTGACGAGGAGATCGGTGCCGGCTTGCCGGTGTGGCTGCCAAATGGAGTGGCCATTCGTGACCAGTTAGAGATTTTTGTTAAAGAACTAGAGCGCCAGGGTGGATACCAGCGGGTGGTGAGTCCCCATCTCGGGCGTCAAGACCTTTACGAGAAGTCGGGTCACTTAAGCTGTTTTAATGAAAATATGTATCCGCCGATTAATTGGCAGAAAGAAGGAGATGAGGATAAAAAAAGTTTCTATCTGAAGCCTATGAACTGTCCCCATCATCACAAGGTTTTCTCTGCGCTTCCAAGAAGCTACCGTCATTTGCCGTTAAGAATTGCTGAGTACGGCCAAGTTTACCGATTTGAGCCGAGTGGCTCACTTCGTGGGCTTAGTCGTGTGCGGGGGCTTTGTCAAAACGACGCCCATATTTATGTTGATCCAGTGGACTCGTTAAAAGAAGTGCTCTGTGTCTTGGATTTGCACGAAGAGTGTTACAAAAAGTTGGGCCTGAAGGGATATCGCTATCGACTGTCGCTTCGGGACCCGTCAAGGCCAAATGACTTTCAAGGGGAGGACTGCAAATGGATCGAAGCAGAATCTATTTTAAGGAAGGCATTACTTGAGCGAGGCCTTGAATTTTTTGAGGCCGCCGGAGAAGCCGCATTTTATGGGCCGAAAATTGATGTACAAATGAAAATGGGTTCGGGCCAAGAGGAATCTATCGCCAGTGTTCAGCTTGATTTTTTGTCAGCAGAGAGATTCGGTCTCGCCTTTTCGGCAAAGTCTGGCGAACAAGTGTGTCCATGGATCATTCATCGAGCCCCCCTGGGCAGTCACGAGAGATTCGTTGCTCTGCTATTGGAGTATTTTGACGGCCAACTGCCAGGGTGGCTTTCGCCAATTCAAGTGATGCTGTTGCCTTTGTCTGATCGAGAAAGTGATGAGTGTCGAAAAATTCATAAGGCACTCATGAAAGCTGGGATTCGGGTCAAGGTTGACGAAAGTCAAGGCTCTCTATCAAAGCGGGTCCTATTTGCGCATAAGTATCGGCCCTTTGCCAAATTAATTGTTGGTCCAAAGGAGATCAGTTCTGGCATTTTAAAACTCGAGTTTAGAGATGGCAAAAAGGAGGGGAGTATTAATAGTATTATCGACAGTCTAAAGGAGTCTTGTTCGGTGCCATGAGGAGGGCTATCAGCGACGAGGTTAAAAGAGTTTGTCCGCCAATCTTGGTTGATGTCGCGAGTTGGCTCGAATCGGAGAAAGGTCGTCGATTGATGGCCGAGATTGAAGTTCTTTAATATGGCATAGAGTAAAAATGGGGTTATGCCATATTAAGGTTCTGTTTTTTAGTTACCAGTCCTGAATCCATCCTTTAAGTCATTCCTGTGCATTTGGTGCGAAAGCTTCTACTAGGGGAGAGCTCTCACGATCGGCTAGCCATGAAAGATTCTCTTCCTCTGTTGGTGGCTCCGGCTGTCGTCCTGAAAAACTAATAACAACAACAAGCAGCACTGCCGTTGTCAAAGCAGCAGCCGGTGATCCCAATATGTCCAGCCAGCGAGGCTGTTCCACTGATTCGCGGTAAGTCCTCATTATTCGCCGAAACTGGTCATCCTTTGCTGGAGGCGGATTGGGAAAGAGGCTTGCAAGTTGTTTTTTAAATTTAAGGTCAGAGTTTGAATTTTGATCTTCCATATTAAGACTTCCTTTTTTTCAAAATTTCAGACATTTGCATTTTTGCTAAATTGATCCGTGATTTCACAGTTCCTTCCGGAATTTGCAGAATCTGGCTGATGTCCTCAAGCGAAAGCTCTTCGATCGAAAACAGAACTATTGTTTCACGCAGCTTCGGTGAGAGATCCTGGAGAAGTTTGTCAAGATCATGTTTTGCTTCTAGCTGATCGAAAGAATTAGTTTGGGGAATCTCCATATTGTCTTTCGCTTCGTGATCACCAAAGTAACTGAGCCAATTTCGCCTTTTCCTGGCGCGAAGATAATCATGGGCTGCACGCGCCGGTTTAAAAAGGGGCCATTTTCACCGGTTTACCGGTCCCATGGTCCAGGGATAAAACCGGAGGTTGAGGGGCCATTGGTGGCGGAATTATCATGAATAAATGGAATCCCATTTTGATTCAGAATTAAGTG
>DATBTE010000048.1:0-9977 GCA_036559425.1 Pseudobdellovibrionaceae bacterium
GATCTGATGAATTACATTCGACTTTGCTCCCGATGTCTCGAATGCAATACACTGATTCAACCTATCGACAAAAAACTGATCTTGGATCAGATTCCACCGCTGGTCGCTGAGTTCTATTCAGTTTTTTATGTCTGTCCTCACTGCCACAAAATATATTGGGAAGGAACTCACTTTAAGCATATGCAGGAAAGCGTGGAGCAATGGAAAAAGGAGCTAAGCCCTTAAGTTCTGCCTTAAGGCATTCTTCCGGCCATAAGAACATCGAGAATATCTGTATGCTGACGGCGGAGCGCCATTCTGATGGCTTCTTCTTCGCGAATCGATTCAGCTTTGAGAGCGATCTCATAGGGAGTTTTTACGGTTTTAAGGACGGCCCCGTTACAAAAAATTCTACTGACTAGAAAAGGGTTTCTGGTTCCCCAATCTTCCGTTTGCACATGAAATTTTTGGCCGCGAACTGTAATATCTGAATTAAAACCTTTTTGCATAGTACAAACTCTAGCATAGAATCTCTGCATAAATCAAAAGGGAGGTTGCAAATGTGGCAGGAATTTAAAGCTTTCATCAGCAAAGGAAACGTTCTTGATCTGGCAGTTGGTATCATCATCGGTGCCGCCTTTGCCAAGATTGTCTCTTCCTTCGTCGCTGATATTTTAATGCCGGTGATTGGTCTGGGTTTGGGCAAAGTGGACTTCACCAATCTCTTCATAGCGTTGAATGGCGAACACTTCGAAACTCTAGCCGACGCAAAGAAGGCAGGGATCCCCACTTTAAACTATGGTGTCTTCTTAAATAACATCATCGATTTCCTTCTTCTAGGGTTTGCGGTTTTCCTGATCGTGAAGCTGGCGACTAAAGTCCAAAGGAAAGCGCCTGCAACCGCCACGACTAAAGAGTGCAGGTATTGTCTTTCGGTTATCCCGCTCAAAGCTACAAAATGTGCTCATTGCGGTAGTAATCTGGAATAGGGGCTCCGTCGCGCTGGGTTGAAAAAAGGCGATCCGTACTTATTGACCTATTATTGAAAGAACAGCGACAATAAATCTTACTTAAAATTGTCAGCACTCGCTCCAAAGGTGGATTTATGACATTTCACGATCTTGCTCGTGAGTATTTTAAAAAGGCTAGAATTCGCCTCAAAGCACTTTATGTTCTCAATGAAGAAGGTGGCTACTCCGATGTCGTAAGAGAGAGCCAAGAATTGGTGGAGCTTCTTTTAAAAGGCCTTCTACGAGTCATTGGAATTGATCCTCCAAAATGGCATGATGTCGGCTCAATACTTTTCCAAAATAAAACAAAGCTGGGCCCCGATGTTCAAGCTGATCTCCAGCGAATTATGGATCTTTCGAGTTATTTAAGAAAAGAACGTGAAATGGCCTTCTATGGTGATGAGGATTTTCTTCCGTCTGACCATTACAATAAAGAGGATGCTGACTACTGTATTTCTGAAGTGGAATGGCTGCTTCAACTTCTTACAAAATATTTTGAGCCCTTATGAGTCAGTCATCAGCACGAGAGATTTTTGATACCTGCTTAACAGAATGGGTGAAAAGAGTCAGTGATCATTTCGGCAAAGACCTACGTGGAGTTTTGCGATTCGGTTCAACTGTAAAGGACTATCTGAAGCCTGAAACAGATATTGATATGATCTTTATTTTTTCTCAGTTACCACAACTAAGACGTGAAAAGTATGCCCTGCTCTCTTCTCTTGAAAAAGAACTCGAGGCTTTATTAAAACAAAAACTTTCTGATCACAATTTTGTACTTTCACCGCTTCTAAGAACGCCTGAAGATTTTAAAAATTTTAGCCCTCTTTATCTCGATATGGTTGAGCATTCGGTCATTCATTATGATCCGGATGGACTGCTGAGAAGCACCTTAGACAGAACAAAAAATTGGATTAAAAAGTCTGGTGCTTACAAAGTCACGCAGGGGACCAAATGGTACTGGGTCATCAATCCTACAGGCAATGATACTGAGATTGATTGGTGAGTTTAATTAACACTATCAGATGCCCGACATAGGTCGTATCAAACTGAGACTAATCTTTTATGTTATTAAAAATACCTGCATAATAAGGAATCAATTTTGCATCTTATGACCTTATCTGGGAGGATCTCTTATGAATTGGAATAGAGCGTTTAAACTCCATTCATTTGCTCAATACTTCTGCATTCTTAGCTTTCTGCTTTTAAATACTGCTTCCTACTCTTTCGCAGAGTGCAGCTCAGCAGATAAAAACATGGTCGCCAAATGTAAAGATGATAAATACAGCAATGATCATTATAATGACTGCAATACGGCAATTACCAAATGTGAGCACTCCCCAAGCAATGACGCCTGTGAATCCGCAAAACGCAACGTAGAAAATACGAGAGCCACCTATAACAAATCCTGCGGTGACGCCGGAATGGGCAGTACAACTTGCAAAACAAAGATGAAAACCTGTTCCGATGTGGGAGAAAGTGAAGACTTTGCCACTGACAACAATTTATTGGTGGCCTTCAGTGAAGCTCTGGGAGTTCCCCAAAACCAAGTTGGCTCAAGTTGTCCGAAGTACTCTGGCCAAGGCTTCTTCGAAAGAAAAGATAAGTATGAAAGTGAACTTAAAGACATCAATAAAGATCTTAAAGATAACAAAAAAGAAATTGCGGATCTCAATAAGGATTTCACAGCGGATATGAAAAAGATCCAAGAAGACATCGCTGATGCTCAAAAAGAGTATCAAGAACTCCAGACTAAAACTAAAGAGGACCAGCGAAATCGCGCTACTGAAAATGCCAAAATAGCTGCGGATTTAGCTAAGAACACGCGTGCCTTAGAAACCCTAATGATGAACAAAAGTCAGGAAATCAATACAATTTACACTGAAAGAAACAACTCCTTGGTTCAAATCACCGAAGCCGCAGCCAACCGAACTTGTATGGCTCAAGTTCGTGAGGAGCGTAAAAAATACGACGCCATCGCCTCTGGCAGCATACGATCTCAATTTCAAGCGGCATCGATTAAAAAGAAACAGTTAAACGATCTTTTCCAAGAATGCATGGTTAAGTTCGATCAAGGACGCATGAAAATCATTTTCCAAGCAGACCAAAAAATTGAGGCCTTAGAAAAAGACATTCGAAACGCGCAATCTGACCGTGATGCGATAACTACCCAGTTATCCCAAATGAACTCCACAGAAGCGCAAGCTAAACAAGATGAAGAAACTACTTTGACCAATGCTCAAGCTGCGCTTCAACAAAAAATCCAACGAGCTACTACTGAACTTCAAAGCTTACAGACCACCACCCAGACTAAAAACAAAGCCACCCTTGAGGAGCAAGATTATCTTACGAAAAGATCCAAAGGAGTTTCCAATTCTATTGCCGCCTTGGGCGCCGTGCCAAGCGATGAGTCAAGTACCACAAAAATTTCTCAAGTTTCAGGAGCCTATGAAGATTATCGAGCCGCACATTATGGAGCACTCAAGTCCTGTAAAAATGATGAATACACCCCTGATCAGATTTTCGCTTCAGAAGGAAAAAGAAAATCCGCGAAAAGCGGAAAAATCGGGGGAAAGGAATAGTTGCTAGCCTGAAGACTAGCTGAATCTTCCTGAGCCCCCACAAAGGTCTTTTTTCATTGTAGACCCTCCCACGTCACGCTGCTAAAATGATGGCTCTTTGTAAAATTATAGAGTCCATCTGTTTAAGGAGCTGCCTCCGTGCTAAAAAAACTTATTATTGCGGGTCTTGCCTTGGTTGTAGTTGGTGTTATCGGGGCTTATCTGTTTTTTCAATCGATCAAACAAGGTTTGCCTCAGTTAATCACAGTGAAAGATTATCACCCTCTCTTGGTGTCTGAAGTTTTTGATCGAAATAATAAGAAAATCGGCGAATTCTACCGGCAACGTCGCACTTTGGTACCATATGATAAAATTCCTAAAAATCTCATTAATGCTTTCTTGGCGGCTGAAGATGATCAGTTTTTTCAACACAGTGGGATAAATTATCAAGCGATTCTGCGTGCCACCTTTGCCAATCTTCGTGCTGGGCGCTCGGTGCAAGGGGGCTCCACAATCACTCAGCAGCTCGCGAAGACATTACTTCTTCAAGATACCGAGAAAACCCTGCTGAGAAAAATTCGCGAAGCCATATTAGCTCAACAAATGGAAGAGAATCTGAAAAAAGAGGACATTCTGTATTTGTATCTGAATCAAATTTATTTCGGACAAGGAGCTTGGGGTATTGAAGTGGCGGCACAAACTTATTATCACAAATCTGTGGATAAGCTGACACTTCCGGAAATAGCCATTCTTGCTGGACTACCGCAAGCTCCGACTCGTTATTCTCCGGTCACTAATCCTCTTCGTGCAAAAGAAAGACAAGCTTATGTTCTTCACCGCATGGGGGAGTTGGGATATGTGCCCAAAGCGGTGGCTGATGAGGCCGTAAAAAAACCGGTAAAAGTTTATGTGCTGGAGACCTACAAACAACATGCACCTTTCTTTCTCGAAACTGTGCGTCAGCAATTAGTGACTCAATTAGGAGAAGAGCAAGTTCTAGATAAAGGTCTTCGCATTTACACCAGCATTGATCTTGAAAAACAAATTGCGGCTCAGGAGTCCGTGGTTAACGGCCTGAAGGAACTTGATAAACGACAGGGGTTCCGTGGAGCTCTTAAACAACTTTCCAGCAAAGAAGAAATTGAAAAGTTTCTGATCGATGGTCGTAAAAAATTGATTTCGGATTCTACTCCAGAACGGACGATCCTGCCAGATGGGAAGTTTGCTGAAATTACTCCCCAGAATGATAAGCAGGGCTCCAATACTCTGCCTTCTTATGTGAAAATAGGTCAGACTGTTGAAGGCCTCGTGGAAAAAGTCGACGATCAATCAGGGCTTGTCTATGTCCGCGTAGCAGATGCTCGCGGCCTGGTTGACTTCGCGGACATGTCTTGGGCGCGCAAACCCAATACTGAAAAACGTTGGGACTTCGACATTCTCAAAAAACCCTCTGATGCTGTTAAAGCCGGAGATATCATCTTTGTTAAAGTCAGTAGCGAAACCTTTACCTCTTCACGTCTTAGCAATCCTCCTAAAAGTAAAAAGCCAGTTGTTGCGACAAATCTTCCTGACTTTAATAAATTCTTAGGTTTGGAATTGGATCAAGAGCCGTTGGTGGAAGGCTCGCTGCTTTCTTTTGATGAACAAACCTCTGACGTTTTAGCTATGGTTGGGGGATACAGCTTCGCTCGAAATGAGTTTAATCGTGCTCTGCAAGCCGCTCGTCAAACAGGCTCCTCTTTTAAGTCCATTGTTTATGCCTCGGCTTTGGATAAAGGTTTTACTCCGGCGACTCCGATCATGGATTCTCCGATCGTGTTTGAAGAGACTGATCAAAATAAAGATGATAGCGAAGGACAAGAAGACACAACGAAAGTTTGGAAGCCTGCGAATCATTCAAAAAGTTTCGGCGGAGATATCATCTTCCGCAACGCCTTGGTGAAATCTTTAAACATTCCTTCCGTCAAAGTCATAGAAGACCTGGGCATTACCTGGGCTATGGATTATGCAAAACGCCTTGGTATTTTTAGTCCTCTGAATCCGGATTTCACTTTGGTTCTGGGTTCCAGTAGCGTGACTTTATATGAGATGACGAAAGCCTTTGGGCAACTCGGTCGACTTGGAAAAAGATTAAGGCCTATTATTATCCATAAAGTTCTTGATCAGGGTGGGCAAAAAATTCTCGATGAAGTCAGTCTGGATGTGCGTTTTAATAAAGAGATCTCTGAACTCGATAAGCAATTCGATGAGCGTCGAGAGGCCCTCGCGGAAAAAATTAAGACTATGACTCCTGAGCAGCTTGCTGAAGATAAAAAGAAAAAAGTGGACTACAATTTCTTTTTTGAGGACAAAGAACAATTGATTAAACCCCAAACCGCTTATGTCATGACTACTTTATTAAAAGGCGTTGTCGAGGATAAAAATGGCACGGGTGGCCGGGCACGCTCTATTGGTCGTGAGGTCGCTGGCAAAACTGGAACGACCAATGGCTATTTCGATGCTTGGTTCATAGGTTATACTCCTCAAATTGTCACCGGAGTATGGGTCGGCTTCGATAAGGAGCACAGTCTCGGCAAAGGCGAAGTGGGAGGACGTGCGGCTCTTCCTATTTGGGTGGAATACATGAAAACCGCCCACGAGGGGCTTCCTCAAATGAGCTTCCCCGTCCCTGAGGGCATAGTCTTCGCCAATATCGACAGCGACACAGGAAAGCTCGCCTCAGCGACCACAAAAAATGTTCTGAGACAAGCTTTCACGGAAGGCACCGAACCCACCGCAGCTTCCAATAAATCAGAAGATGCCACCAATTTCCTAAAAGAAGACTTATCCGAATAGGAGGATGACATTCCTAAAGGTGCAGAGTACTCTCTGGTTTGATCACCAGAAACTTTGTAAACGAGGCTTGTCTAAATGAAAGAAATTCACCTTTGGGGGGTGAAACAAAATAACCTGAAGAACATCGAAGTCAAAATTCCTGTGGGACAGCTCACGGTGATTTGTGGCCCTTCGGGTTCTGGCAAAAGCTCTTTGGCTTTTGAAACGCTTTTCGCTGAAGGACAACGGCGCTTCATCGAAAGCATGTCGAACTACGCTCGACAATTCCTTAATAAAGCCCCGAAACCGGATATTGAAGGCATCAACAATATTCCACCCGCCATTTCCATTGAACAAAAAAACTCAGTTAAAAATAGCCGCTCCACGGTTGGCACTACGACGGAAGTCATCGATTATCTGCGTTTGTTCTTTGAAAAAGTTGGAACACCTTATTGCCCTACTCATAAAGTTCCTTGTGAAAAAGAAAGTGTCACTGAAGCAACCGACAAGGTGATTAAGTTCTTTAATCATAAACGTGGTTATATTCTGGTGGAGATTTCCGCCGACGGTCGCGTCGCCGAAGGTAAAAAACTCCACGCGCTTTTATTAGAAGATGGATACTTACGTATTTATGTTCCAAAGAAAGCCAAAAAAACTGAAGCCATTGAGGCGCCCGGCTCTGCAATTCTTAAAGAAGAAATAGGAACGATCGTTGAGATTAGTGAGCCTGCAGCTATCAAAAAAGGCCTTCCTAAAGATCGCTTCTTCATAGTTATTGATCGCTTGTCTTTCCAAGACGCTGACAAAGGACGTATCGCTGATTCCCTGACCAATGCCTACGAAGCTAGCATCAAATACAATACAAATGTAATTTCACGCCGCTCTACGGTTCTGACGACGGAGGGGGAAAAAATTCAGGTCAGCGAAGAGGCTTCGTGTCCTATTTGTAATTACAATCCTCCACCCACAACTTCAGCCCTTTTTAGTTTTAATAGCCCCATTGGCGCCTGCCCCACTTGTAAGGGTTTTGGTAATATTCTTGAAATCGACGAAAAGAAAGTCATCCCGAATCCGAACCTCACTATTGCAACAGGCGTTCTTCAGCCCTTTTCGATGCCAAGCGCCGCACATGAGCGCCGCCAGCTCAACGCCTTCTGTAAAAAAATGAAGATCGATCCTCACACGCCTTGGAAGGATTTACCCAAGGCGCAAAAAAATATGATCTGGAAGGGTCACGGCGACTTCTTTGGCGTAAAGGGTCTTTTTGAATATCTCGATCAAATTAAGTACAAAATGCATGTGCGGGTCTTTATTGCTCGCTACCGCAGTCCTTTTTTATGTCCTGATTGCCATGGAGCCAGATTACGTAAAGAAGCTTTGAATGTGTTTATTAACGGGATCAATATTGAGGATCTGACTTCAAAAACAATTGAAGACTTAGGGGCCTTCTTCGAAAAAATCTCTTTAAAGCCTCATCAAATCGAAGTTTCTGGCGAAGTTTTAAAACAGATCCGTGCTCGTTTGAGCTTTTTGATTCGCGTGGGTGTTCATTACCTGACTTTAAACCGTGAAACACGAACTCTCTCCGGCGGAGAATATCAGCGTTTAATGTTAGCCAATCAGCTGGGAATGGGACTTTCACAGACACTCTATGTTCTCGATGAACCCACGGTAGGGCTTCACCCCCGGGACAATGATCGCCTGATTGAGATTTTAAAAAGCCTTAAAGATTTAGGCAATACTCTCGTTATTGTCGAACACGATCATGATGTGATTGAAAGCAGCGAAAATATCATCGAAATGGGACCTGGCTCGGGATATCTTGGCGGTGAAGTTGTTTATTCCGGACCGACGAAGAAGTTCTACGAATGTAAGCAGTCCGTTACGGTTCCCTTTTTGAAGCACACTAAAAACTTGGTGCCTTTACAACCTGTACGCCCGGTAGATCTGGCAAACTATAAATTTAAAATTGAACTCAAAGGAGCCCAGGGCAATAACCTGAAGGACCTTGATGTTATCTTTCCTTTAAATCGTTTGGTCGCCGTAACTGGCGTGAGTGGATCCGGAAAGTCAACTTTAGTGACTAAGACTCTATACCCCGCTCTCGCACGCGCTTTGGATATCGAATATATTCCCGCTGAAGAATATAAAGATATTGAGGGCGTAGAGAATATAAAAAACGTACTCCTGATCGATCAATCAGCGATTGGAAAATCGGCACGAAGTTCTCCGATTACTTATCTCAAAGCCTTTGATCTTATTCGTAATCTTATGGCCTCCACCCAAGAAGCGAAAGTCCGAGGTTATACTCCTGGAACCTTTAGCTTGAACGTGGACGGAGGTCGTTGCCCCGCTTGCAAGGGAACAGGCTATGAAGAGATCGACATGCAATTCATGGACAACGTGATTATTCCTTGCGACGTTTGCGATAGTAAAAAGTACCGCCCTGAAATCCTGGAGATCCAGTACAAAGGAAAAAATGTCTATGAAATTCTGCAAATGACCGTTCAAGAGGCCATGGGCTTCTTTGTGGCCCACCCCAATATTCGTAAGCCTTTGAGCGTGCTTAAGGAAGTTGGTTTAGACTACTTGCAAATCGGTCAACCCGCCAACAGCTTGAGCGGGGGAGAGTCCCAGCGTCTTAAAATTGCTAAAGAACTTTCCAACGTAAGTCAAAAGGCAACCCTCTACATTTTAGATGAACCAACAACCGGTCTTCATTTCCGTGAAGTCGATCTCTTGATGAAAGTTTTAAATAAACTTATTGATGCTGGAGGCAGCGTCATCGTGGTTGAACACAATCAAGACGTTATCCGCGGAGCCGACTATATTATTGATCTCGGTCCAGAAGCTGGTAAAAAAGGCGGCAACATCGTCGCTAAAGGAACGCCTCAAGATATTATTGTTGAAAAGAAAAGTCTCACAGGACAATACCTGAAACGCTATATCGAAAGCCCCACTAAATGACGTCTGAAATATCCCGTGTCTTGAGTGAAGCAAAGCCATTCAAAAAAACTCTCATAATCATCGCTGTGTCAGGAGTGATCTATGCCCTTTGCTCCGGTATGATTTTAGCGCAGCTCCAGTATCTGGTTGATGCTCTAACTTCAAGAAATGTTTCAGGGGCGATAAATATCGGCGCTACAATTCTAGGATTAGCCATTGTCGTTGCATTCAGTCGCTACTTTCATATATTCCTCATGAACTATGTTGCTGAATGCGTGACTCAAAATATTCGTCAAAAGCTGCAACAAAAATTCATGAACCTCAGCCTTTCATTTCATAATACATATGCCTCCGGCTCGGGTGGCTTGATTTCAAGAATTTTAAATGATGTGAAGGTAATTCAAGACGGTTTGCGGATGATCGCCGATATCTTCAGTTCCCCTTTATTGATGGCAACGCTTTTCTTTAATCTCTTCCGCACGAATTGGAAACTCACCTTAAGCCTGCTTTTAGTGATTCCAGTTGTTGCACTTTTCCAGAAAAGCGTGTCTCGCAGTCTGCGTAAATATTTACCTAAAGGACAAGAAAATCTAGAAAAGATGACTTCAACCATCAAAGAATCTCTAGATGGGGTCCGGGTCATTCAGTCTTTCAATTTAGAAAAAATAAT
>DATBTE010000049.1:0-7722 GCA_036559425.1 Pseudobdellovibrionaceae bacterium
CCCACTTCCGTCCAAGCCATACCATTGGTAAGACCGATCTCATTTTGTTCTTCGATCTTACTGGTTTTAAACTTATGCGGCCCCAGTAGCTCTACCAATTTTTGCGGTGATACTACGTAGGTGCTTATTTTTCCCACTCCAGCTTTTGATGTCTCTTTCTTAGTGGACTTCTTGGCTCCGCCTTTCATCTCCGCGATGGCCTGAGACATCACGATATCCTTCGCAACTTTGCGGCAAACATTGGCGAGTTGTCTTTCTAAATTACGCACACCCGCTTCACGAGTATAGAAACGAATCACGTCGCGAATGGTCTTATCCGGGATTGAAACCTTATATTCTTTCAATCCATGATTCTCAATTTGCTTCGGCACAAGATAATTCTTAGCAATGTGGAACTTTTCTTGCTCGATGTATCCTTCAAGACTGATGATCTCCATACGATCTAAAAGAGGTCTTGGAACAGTATGCAAGGTATTCGCAGTCGCAATGAACATGACTTTTGAAAGATCATATTCCAACTCTAAGTAGTGATCTTGGAAAGTCCCGTTTTGCTCGGGATCTAAAACCTCCAACATTGCCGATGCTGGATCCCCGCGGAAGTCAGAAGCCATCTTGTCGATTTCATCCAACAGAACCAAAGGATTGCCTTTATCTACTTTGCGAAGTGCCTGTAAAATTTTACCTGGCATCGCGCCAACGTAGGTTTTTCTATGACCGCGAATTTCCGCCTCATCTCTTACGCCGCCCAAAGAAATGCGTGCAAAGGGACGGTTCATAGACTCCGCGATGGATTTGGCCAGAGAGGTCTTACCCACCCCTGGAGGACCAACTAGACAAAGAATAGGTCCCTTCATGTTTTTTGAAATTGAAAGAACCGCCAAGTACTCAAGAATTCTTTCTTTAACTTTCTCCAGCCCCCAATGGTCGTCATCAAGAACTTTTTGAGCATTTCTAATGTCATGCTTTTCGTCGCTATAATCAGACCATGGCAAGGATAAAACCCAGTCGATGTAATTGCGGACAACGGTGGCTTCCGCCGACATCGGGGACATCATCTTGAGTTTTTTAATCTCCTTCATGACTTTGTCTTTAGCATCTTGGTTCATTTTCTTAGCTTTAGTCTTTAACTCTAATTCTTGAAGCTCCGCTTGGTAGTCGTCTTTCTCCCCAAGTTCTTTTTGAATGGCTTGCATTTGCTCGTTTAAATAATACTCTTTCTGAGAACGCTCCATTTGCTTTTTAACTCGGGTGCGGATCTTTTTCTCTACTTCGAGAATCTCAATCTCACCAGTCATGAGATTCAACAAATGCTCCAAACGTTTTGAAGGATCCGAGATCTCTAAAACCTTTTGTTTATCTTCAAGTTTAAGATTGAGCTGCGCCACAATAATGTCCGCAAGCTCTCCCGGGCTTTCGATAGTAGACACTCTCATCAGAATTTCTGGAGGAATTCTTTTATTGAGTTTTACGTAAGTTTCAAAAGTTGTTTTTACAGAACGCACAAGTGCGGCTGCTTCAACTGGACTTTCGGCTTCCTCTGGGATCTCTTCACAAGAAACCTGGAAAAAATTATCGTTCGGTATGAAATTTTTAATACGAACTCTGCGTTTACCCTCGACTAAGACTTTTACTGTTCCATCTGGAATTCTCAAAAGCTGTATAATAGTGGCGATTGTTCCGATTGAATAAATATCTTTAGGCTCTGGAGTATTCGTCTTTGCATCTTTTTGAGCCGCAAGGACAATATCCGTTTGTTTACTCATAGCCTCTTCAAGAGCGTTAATACTCTTATCGCGGCCTACGAACAAAGGCATCATCATATGCGGAAAAATGATGAGATCTCTTAAAGGCAATAGTGGAAGCTGCTGTACCTTGTTGTTCTCACTCATTTTAATGACCCTCCCTGTGTGGTGTTTTGGTATACTCTGAGTCTGTAACTAAGAACCCCGAGAAAAAGTAAGGGGTTAAATCCTTTAACCATTCACTTCTTCATTAAGTATAAATATGTGTACGGTTTCAGGGAAGTAAATTAGTGAAGTCCCTTTTTTTCTTTAGGAAAACGAAAAAACCCAGACTCCATCAACGCATAGAGATAATCATGATTTGAATAAGAATTTCTTATATATTGGGATCAGCAATAAAAAAACCGAAGAATTTCTTCGGTTTTTTCATCACGATTTGACAAGTTGGATTTTAAGCGCTTTCGGCCGGATCGTTTTCGGATTTCGTAGCTTCCGCGCGCATCTCGTCCTCGGTCTTGTAGACCAATTTAGGTGCGGCCCCTTCATTGATTACTTTCTCATCAATAATACACTCTTTGACATTCTCTTTGGAAGGAAGGTCAAACATAATGTCCATCATTGCTGATTCAATAACACCTCGCAAGCCACGAGCTCCAGTTTTGCGCTTTAAAGCCATCTGCGCAATCGCTTTCAAGGCCTTTTCTGTGAATTTAAGATCGACCCCCTCATAGCTGAAAAGTTTTTGATATTGTTTTGTAACTGCATTCTTTGGCTGCACCAAAATATCTATCAACGCTGATTCCTCTAAAGGATTTAACACAGCGATCACTGGTAAACGACCGATAAACTCTGGAATCAAACCAAACTTTGTCAAATCATCGGGCTCAACTTTCTGTAGGATGTATTCTCCCGCCGTGTCCTTTTCTCCCGCGGTACGAATGTCCGCGCCAATGCCCATGGTTTTATTCGTCGTACGGTTCTCAATCACTTTGTCCAATCCGACGAAAGCTCCCCCCACGATGAAGAGGATATTCGAAGTGTCCACTTGGATAAATTCTTGCTGAGGATGCTTACGACCACCCTTCGGAGGCAGGTTCGCCACAGTTCCCTCAAGAATTTTTAAAAGTGCTTGTTGCACGCCTTCACCACTCACGTCACGAGTGATAGAAGGATTTTCAGATTTACGAGAGATCTTATCGATCTCGTCGATATAAATAACCCCTTTTTGAGCTTTTTCCACATCGTAATCCGCAGATTGAAGGAGATTTAAAACTACGTTTTCCACGTCCTCACCCACATAGCCGGCTTCGGTTAAAGTGGTCGCATCCGCCATTGCAAATGGAACATTCAAGATCTTTGCAATCGTTTGCGCCAGCAAAGTCTTGCCTGAACCCGTGGGGCCTACCAATAAAATATTGGATTTTTGCAACTCAACGTCCGTCCCTTTTTTACCTTTGCCTAGGGCGTTGATACGCTTGTAGTGATTGTGCACGGCAACCGCCAAAGCCTTTTTCGCCTTCAGCTGGCCAATAACGTAATCATCCAAATAGGTTTTAATATCATGCGGTTTGGGGACTTTAAAAGTTCCCTTAATGGAGGTCTCTCGGTCTTTTTCCTCGTCGATGATGTCATTACAGAGGTCAATACACTCATCGCAAATATAAACGCCAGGACCGGCAATTAATTTTTTAACTTCTTTTTGGCCTTTACCACAAAAACTACATCTTAAAGTGCCTGCATCTTTAGTGCTCATTGATTATCCTTTTTTAGAAGCCTTACGAGATTCAACAATGGTATCAATCAGTCCGAGCTCTTTAGCCTCCGCCGGAGCCAAGAAATAATCTCGCTCCATCAACTTTGCCAGAGTTTCATATTTTTGACCCGTGTGGGTTTCGTAAATTTTCGTCAACTTCTCTTTGGTTTTTATCAATTCTTTGGCGTGGATTTCAATATCCGTTACCTGACCCGAAAGTCCTCCACCAGACAACAAAGGCTGATGAATCATGATGCGTGTATTGGGAAGACTAAAGCGTTTGCCCGCTGATCCCGCCGACAAAAGCAAAGAGCCCATGCTTGCCGCCATGCCCATACAATAAGTCGCCACGTCGCATTTCACAAACTGCATAAAGTCATAAATAGCCAAGCCAGCTGATACGCTGCCACCAGGAGAGTTTATATAAAGATGAATGTCCTTCTCAGGATTGTCCACCTCAAGAAACAAAAACTGCGCAATAATGCTGTTGGCGACTTCATCAGTTACCTGAGTACCAAGTATAATGATTCGATCTTTAAGTAAGCGCGAATAGATATCATAACTTCTTTCGCCCTTAGAGGTCTGCTCTACAACGTAAGGAATAAGTGCCACAGTGGTCTCCTGTTGGGGGTTAACTCCATCTTCTTATCTATCGGTATTATAATAAAGGACTTTATTAAAAAGGCTTTAATGGCATTTGCGTTTGTGTTAGTGATTTAACGGTCACATCTTAAGCCACTAACGCGTTACATTAAGTTGTTGTTGAAAGGACATCTTATGCTATTTGACCTCATTAACAAGGATATTGAAACCTTAACCTGCCCAGCTTTGGTCGTGTTCTCGAAAGCTCCATCTCAAAAAGATAAATCAGCGAAAATGACTCATTCTGAGCTGGGAAAAAAACTAACAGAGGCCTTCGAAGAAAAAACCATCACTGGTAAACATCTTGAAACTGTTCTTTACCGCGAATTAAATTATAAAAATTTCCGCCACGTCCTTGTAGTAGGTCTAGGTAAAGAGTCGGACATGACTCACGAAACAGTTCGTCAATCCATTGCCGCTGCCTTCGAAGCTCTGAAAAATGCAGGAGTGAAAGAGGCCGCGCTTCACTTTGACGGGCTGACAACAAACAAAAAAGAAATCGCAACTTATGCGAAGGCAACAGCTGAAGGTCTAGCTTTAACTTCCTACGTTTTTGACGAGCTAAAAACCAGTGGTAAAAAAGAACCTAAAGAAAATGATCTTACCCTCCATGTCGTCGCAAAAGATTCTGACAAAGCTTTCAAGGCCGCTTTCTCTGAGGGTGTGACTCTCGGCACTTGCGTAAACTTCTCGCGTCGTCTGGGAGATTTGCCGGGCAATCTGATGACTCCCACAAACTTAGCGGATTCTGCCGTTGAAGCAGCAAAAGGTTCTGGATTGAAAGTCACTGTCTGGGACAAAGCACGCATCAAAAAAGAAAAAATGGGCGGCCTGCTGGGGGTTTCCAATGGATCTTCGGAAGAGCCGCGATTTATCATCATGGAATACAACGGGACTGCAAAAACCAAAAAGCCGGTTGTCTTCGTAGGTAAAGGTCTTACTTTTGACTGCGGTGGCATCAGCATTAAACCTTCCGCCGGTATGGAAGAAATGAAATACGACATGTGCGGAGGAGCCAACGTCATTGGGACCCTACTGGCTATCGCTCGGTTGAAGCTCAAGGTGAACGTTATAGGCCTAGTTGCTTCCACCGAAAACCTTGTGGGTCCAGGGGCAACAAAACCAGGAGACGTGCACACGGCTCGGAATGGAAAAACTTTTGAAGTGAACAATACCGATGCTGAAGGCCGTTTGATTTTAGCGGATGCTTTAAGCTACGCCACAGAGCTTGAACCACAGATCATTATTGATGCGGCCACTCTCACCGGCGCCATGGTTGTTGCCTTGGGCAATATCCATACAGGATATTTCACTCGCAATAACGTGTTAAAAGGCAAAGTGGAAAAAGCAGCCGATGCTTCCGGCGAACTCGTCTGGAACATGCCATTAACGGACCATCACGTAAAAGACATGAAAGGCACCTTCGCGGATCTTTCAAATATGTCTTCCGGAAAAGGCGCCGGCAGTGCCACAGCGGCCGCATTCCTCGAGCAATTTGTTGGTGAAGGAATTCCATGGGCTCATTTCGACATCGCAGGAACAGGTTGGGCGGTTGGAAACCGTCTTAACTATTGTCCGAAAAAAGGTGCTAGCGGAGCCATGATCCGTACTTTTATCGAGATCGCTAAACAGTACGTTTAATGGCTTCTTTTATGCCCAATTAGGCTTTACAATTGGGTCATTTTATGACCCAATTAAGGAGAATTAATGGGTCATGCTGTGGCCCATTTGGAGGAGCATAAGTGGGTCCCATATACGTGTGGCAAAAATCAGATTGGCCGAACTTCATCTGGGATAGTGAACAGTTGTTAGAAGATTTAGGCCAAGCACGAAAACTACAAGGGAAAATCCTCGGATTTGCTAATTTCGTTGGGCTTGAAGCTCAGGCAAACCTGCTGGCCGAAGAGGCCATGACAACTTCGGCAATTGAAGGTGAAAAGCTGAACAAAGACTCCGTGCGATCGTCCGTTGCTCGGCGACTCGGTCTCTCGACATCAGGCCTTCCTCCTCAACAACGAGAAATTGATGGGCTCATTGAAATGCTGATGGATGCTACAAGTAATCATCAATCACGTCTCACGGCCAAGCGACTTTTTGGCTGGCAAGCGGCCCTGTTCCCCACTGGATTTTCTGGTCTGCGCAAAATTGCAGTAGGAACCTGGAGAAAAGGTACGCAACCAATGCAGGTTATTTCAGGAAGATTAGGAAAAGAAAAAATACACTTTGAAGCTCCGCCATCTTCCCAGGTTGCTAAGGAAATGAAAGCCTTTTTTGATTGGTGGGAGGGACCATCAAAAAAACTCGATGGAATTATTCGTGCTGGAATCGCTCATTTCTGGTTTGTGACTATTCATCCCTTCGAAGATGGCAACGGACGAATTGCGCGAGCGATCACTGATATGGCATTGGCCCAGGACGAACAAACTGGTTGCCGTTTTTATAGTTTATCTTCTCAGATCGTATTTGAGCGTAATGCCTATTACGATATACTAGAAGCTAGTCAGAAAAAAAACTCTGATCTAACTCTGTGGCTAAAATGGTTTTTGAAAATGTTTTGCCTAGCCATAGAAAAATCCGAAGGGGTCGTTGCCAAGGCTTTAAATATCGCCAGGTTCTGGCAACTGCACAATCAAGCGGAATTTAACAGTCGCCAAATAAAAATAATTAATCGTCTATTGGAAGCGGAGCCAGAGGGCTTCGAAGGTGGAATGACCAATCGTAAATATGTGGGACTCACTAAAGTAAGCCGCGAAACGGCCAAGCGTGATATCGCGGAATTGGAAGAAAAGGGAGTTCTTAAACGCAACTCTGGCAAAGGCCGCTCGATAAGCTATTCACTATCATTTTGAGAGAGCTTTTTAATGTCTGAAGCTAGACACTGTTTTATTTAAAATATACCATCATAGGACGTCCTAGGATTTCACTCACTTCATCAGAATTAATCAAAAGCTCTCGTTGCTCACTGGAATTCGAAAGTCTCACCGAGGTTAAAAGCCAGCGCGTTGGCCACTCCGACGGCATTCCATGGACCCGAATAGTGACTGGTTTTCCTTCGCGATATTGAAACTCTCCGTCAGCAGGTTTTTCTGCTAGAACTTTGTCGACAGGAATAAAAATGGGACTGATCTTGGTCATATCCTCAGAAAATTCGCAGGCCCCCTCTACTTCCATTGCTGGGCGCTCGCCGCCAATAGCCATGCCTTCTGCTTCAAATCTGAAAATGACTTTTTGGAACTCTTGGCAAGCAAGAGTTTTCTCTCCCGTGATCTTTGCCATGGCAAAGTGACCGAGCTCAACCCCGAGACTTTGATTTTTACGAATCACCGTAGAGCCAGAAATAATTCTTTTTTTCATGGCATCGGTAAGGTCAGTGCCGCTTAAGTTTGAAAAATCATAAATTTGGCGAACCGCCGCTGGATCACGATTGATGGGCCCCCAATTTGAAGTGTGCAGCATAATTCCGTACCCTACACCCCAAGAGGACAAAAAAAGGAGAAAAGTCATCCCTAACTTTTTCAAAAGACCCCCAATAATCATAAGTGTCTACATGACTCATATTACAGCATGATAGGTCGTATTTATATT
>DATBTE010000050.1:0-6191 GCA_036559425.1 Pseudobdellovibrionaceae bacterium
GGGCATTATACGAAGGAAAAACAGTTTTTTCTGTAAACACCAGTGCGGGAAATAAAATCATTATCAGCCCTAAAACAATAAGAACTTCATGAACCCATTGTTTTTTGGTCTGAAACTGGACAAGTTCCACAAGAACCGCACCTACCATAAATTCAAATACTCGAAATGGCGCAAGATAATAAATCGTTGATGCGCTATCGGGAAATTTTTCAGTGATAACCAGATTTGCTAAAAGGGATATGGAAAACAAAGCTATGCTTGTGCCGAGGAGATAACGTTTATCTTTTTTCAGGAGTAGGAATGTTACTAGCAAAGGCCAGAATAAATAAAACTGTTCCTCAATACATAAGGACCAGGTATGAAGCAAGGGCTTAAATTTTACTTCAGCGTCAAAGTACCCACTCTCTCGCCAAAAATAAAAATTCGACAAGCTGGTGATGGCGGAGGCAAGGGAGCCGCCAAAAATCTGGAGATGCTGAGGTGACAATAAAACATAGGCGCAAACTGAGCTGAGCCCCAAGGTAAAGAGAAGGGCCGGGACCAAACGTCTCACGCGACGTAAATAGAAATTAGAAAAACTGAAGGCTTGAGAGGAGTTCACCTCATCTCTTATAAGTCTTGTGATTAAAAAACCGCTGATCACAAAGAAAATATCGACCCCAACAAAGCCACCACGAAAAGTCTCAAAACCAACATGGTAAAATAACACACTGATAACAGCTATTGCCCTCAGGCCATCTATTTCAGGTCTATATCGAATGACAGACATCTCTCCACCAAGGAAATTAAAAAGATATATTAATAAACCATTTGTTTATAGCACAGTTTGTGGCTTAACCATTGATTTTGTCACCATAGATTTACTTACATCTTCGCAAAACCAAAGGAATCAAGCTCTCCGCACCTATCTAGTTGGAATTGATTTCCTCAGACCAACAATACACTAACAAAGGGTCTCTGGTTAAAAAGCAGTACCAAACAAAGAAAAATATCTTTCAGTATTCTATAAAATAATCAGTAAGGACAATTTCGCCTCGTGTCGAATCTTTGCTGACGTAAACCTCTCGCTTGTCTAAATTGCCACACCCAATAGCCGCTCAGATAAAAACTCAAGACTGTAAATAATGAAAGAAATAAACGATTTCGCAGTTATCCGGTCGTGACAAGTCTTGACTCGTTTTTTATAAAAGACCACTCTAGTAAAGACATTTTATCAGGGGTGGGATTTGAATATTTTAGTAACCGGGGCCGCCGGATTTATTGGCAGTTCCTTTGTCAGAAAAGCTCTCAGAGACAAAAACACAGTTATTGTTTTAGATAAACTTACCTATGCGGGCCACATTGAAAATATTGAAGAACTTATCGATAACAGTCTCTGCCACTTCGTTCAAGGTTGCATCACTGATCAGGGCTTGACTGAAAAACTTCTTAAAGAGCATCAGATTGATTATCTGGTTAATTTTGCAGCTGAGTCCCACGTGGACAACTCCATTCACTCCCCGGGTGAGTTTATTAAAACAAATATTTTTGGAACTTTCTCACTTCTTGAAGCGGCTCGCGGTTATTGGGGTGCGCTGACGGGTTCCAAAAAAGATCATTTCCGGTTCTTGCACGTTTCTACAGATGAAGTTTATGGAACTCTTGGTGATACGGGGAAATTCAATGAGGAGCTTCCTTACCGTCCCAACTCTCCCTACTCTGCCAGCAAGGCCGGAAGTGACCACTTGGTCAGGGCTTGGCACCATACTTACAAGCTCCCCACCATTACCACAAACTGTTCCAACAACTACGGTCCTCGCCAATATCCGGAGAAACTCATCCCAACGATCATCACCAATGCACTGAACGGAAAACACCTTCCCGTCTATGGGAAAGGACAAAATATCCGTGATTGGATCCACGTTGAGGATCATGCTCACGGTGTGTATCTCGCCTTGACCAAGGGGACCTCGGGTGAAACCTATTGCTTCGGCGGAAATTCCGAACGCACCAATCTTGACGTGGTTAACTCTATTTGTGCTATTCTGGACGAGGTTCGCCCCCGCGCTGACAAACAGAGCTATCATCAGCAAATAAAATTCGTAGAAGATCGTGCGGGCCACGATTGGCGTTATGCGATTGACGACACGAAGGCACAAAAAGAAATTGGATTCACAAGAACTTACACCCAATTCGAGCAAGGCTTGCGCGCCACTGTTGAATGGTATCTGGCAAATAATGTTTGGATTGAAAAAGTAACTGCAAAGAATAAAAAGTAAGAGGTCGGTAATGAAGGGTATTTTATTAGCTGGCGGCAACGGCACTCGACTTTTTCCCACGACAAAGTCTGTATCGAAACAACTTTTGCCGGTTTATGATAAGCCGACGATTTACTATCCGCTTTCGACTTTGATGCTCGCCGGGATCCGTGAGATTTTAGTCATTAGCACGCCACGGGACACCCCACTTATCCAAGAGTTGCTTGGGGACGGCAGCAGCTTGGGAATGCAGATTTCTTATAAAGTGCAGCCGAAGCCTGAAGGAATTGCGCAGGCGTTCCTATTGGCCGAGGAGTTCCTTCAAGGTTCGCCGACTTGCTTGATCTTGGGCGATAATCTTTTTTACGGACATGATATGACGACTCAGCTCACGAACTGTTCTAGGCTCAAGCAGGGCGCCACCGTCTTTGCGTATCATGTTCAAGATCCTGAACGCTATGGGGTGGTTGAGTTTGACGATGGCACAGCCAAAGCCCTGTCTATCGAGGAAAAACCGAAACAACCAAAATCAAATTGGGCTGTTACAGGCTTATATTTTTATGATGGCAGCGTTGTTGAAAGAACTAAAAAGCTAAAGCCTTCTCCGCGCGGCGAACTTGAGATTACGGATCTGAATAAAAGCTACCTCCAAGAGGGCTTCCTAAAAGTTGAAAAACTGGGACGTGGTGTTGCCTGGCTCGATACCGGAACTCATGAGTCTTTAATTTCGTCTTCCCAGTTTGTTCAGACGATTGAAGCACGTCAAGGTTTGAAAATTGCTTGTATTGAGGAAATTGCTTACTTTAAAGGGTTTATTGATCATCAACAGCTTGAGAAGCTGGTGGAGTCTTATCCAACGAGCTCAATTTATACGGAGTATTTAAAGAAGCTTCTTGCTGGTAAATTGAATTAGGAGTTGTCATGGAAATACAGAAATTCGATATTCAAGGGCCCTTGCTGATTCACTTAAAAACATTTCATGACAACAGAGGTTTTTTTGTTGAGCGCTATAATGAGAATAAGTTTAAGGAACTGGGTCTTCCTACGAATTTTGTTCAAGATAATTTTTCTCGGTCAGCCTATGGGGTTTTAAGAGGGCTTCATTATCAAAACACGCCTCCGCAGGGAAAAATGGTCTCTTGCACCTTTGGCGAGATCTTCGACGTTGCCGTGGATGTGAGAAAGGATTCGCCTACATTTGGCAAACATGTGTCTGTCAGGCTTCAGGGGGATCATCCGGCTTTGTTCTGGGTCCCTGCGGGCTTTGCTCACGGGTTTTGCGTGACCAGCAAACAAGGAGCTGATGTTATGTATAAAGTGGATAATTTATGGTCCGCAGCCGGAGAGGGGTCCATTTTGTGGAGTGATCCTGATCTGCAAATTCCATGGCCACTTGAAACCCCCATTTTGAGCGAGAAAGACGCAAAGTGCCCCCTCCTCAAAAACCGTGGCCGTATTTTTTAAATGAAGACCAAAATATATCAAATATTTTACCGCAACTCGCAGAAGGATTCTTTAGATCCGGATCTTATTCCGTATAATAACTAGGGCAAGAGTTATCCGTATAATTTTGAATATGCAGTTTTTTTTGATCTTTATGAAAAGACGAATTGGAATAATACGGATTTACTAGGATCGGTGTCGTGGAAATTTCATCAAAAGACGGGCCTGAGTGGGCAAGAGTTTTTAGCTCATATTTCTAAAAATCCAGGGGCGGACGTCTATTTTGTGAATCCTTTTCCGGAACTTTGCATTTACCGAAGCGTTTGGGAACATGGACAGGAATTCCATCCGAATTTAAAAAAGCTAACAGTGAAGCTTTTTAAAGAATGTGGGTATTCTGATCAGATTTTAAAAAAAGAAACCCCGCCTAATTTAACCGCCTATTGTAATCATTGGGTGGCCAATAAGCAGTTTTGGGATTCTTATATAGAGTTTTTAACTCCCTTTTGGAAGTATGTAAGGAAGGACAAGGGCCCCCTCTGTCTTTCCCTGAAAAAAATGGCAGATCCGATCATCAATGCCCCTTATCTCCCGTTTATTTTTGAACGGCTCTTTTCTACTTTTTTAGCTGAACATAAGTTCAAGGTCTCATCTCTTCCTATCCCCCCCAGTAAAATCCTCGACAATCCCTATCTATCGCCAGTTTCAAACAGGATTATTAGAGTGAGAGACCTCAACAACCATAAATTAGTCCTAAGGACCGATAGATTTGCAATTGGTTTTTTCTCTATAATTAGGAAATTTCGCCACTATTATTTGCCCCTCATCATAAAGAAAATTCGTTAGTTAAAACTGAGAGCCTCAGCACTCTCACTTAGAGTGACAACAGCGGAATTCCCAGACGTTGAGCCCGGGCACTAAAGTAATGTTCGGCTAGTATCGACCTTACCTTGCCTCTGAACTCCCCGACATTTTGTTCATTCAAAGGTTTTTTCGAATGCCATTCATAAGGAAAATCACTGACCAGGTTTTCAAAGTCAAAAAGCCAATAGCTGAGATATTTTTTATAGTTCTCACTCAAAGCCGCCTGTGGGGAAAAAAAAGGTTTTGTGACGCCACTAAATAGAAGTTGATCGTTCCAGGGGATCGCGAGGGGACCAATTTTATTTAGCACAGAGAATTTGGTTAAAAAAAATGAAGTCCTAATCCACTCTTGAAAGCTCAAGTCAAACAAGGTTACATCTTTAGGAAATTTATCAATGTGACCTAAAATGGCATTCTCTTTTATGCAGGCCCTGATTCTTTTTTTATTAAATTTCTCTAAGTATTCATCGCCATAGTGGGTAAAAAAAGTATCATTCGCGATAATGACAACGTCTTCTTCATGAACATTAAACAAGTGTTTTGCAGACCTCACAGCCAAATCATAAGCCGAAAACTCACGGTTCTCATTGTCGCCGGCAATTTTGACGATATCATTCGTATATTCAATAAAAATATTTTTACGATCATACTTATTATCAACAATGAGAACCCTCATATTAAATTTATTAAAATTTTTGCGATGAAATTTTTCAATTCTAGCAAGCCCCTCTTTCTGCTTCGAATCACCAAACTGAATATAGAGGTAGTAAATAGACCTGTTACCCACGTAAAAAAATCTCCATTTTTTCTATGACAGGAGCCCATGAAAAGTGAACTTCGGCCTCGGCTTTCGCACTGGCCGCGATTTTTTCATAAAAATCATTATCACCTATGAGTTTAATCACTCCACGGGCAAAGGCTTCTGGGGTGTCCGCAATAACCACTGATTTATTATCTACAAAGGGAGTCCCACACACCCCAATAGGAGTGCTGACGGTCGGGCGGCATAACATTGAGTACTGGATAATTTTCCCTCTGAGACCTGCACCAGAAATAAGAGGGGATATACAGATATACGAAGACAAAATATGCGGGACAATATCTGCCACCTCTCCAATCCACTCAATCCCAGGCAATGAACGATACTTTTCTTTCAAGGGAGTTAAGCTGCCTCTTCCCACGATTTTAACTTTGAATTCTGGAATCGCTGCTATAATTTTCAAATGGACTTCCTTGAAATACCAGTCTAGTCCCTCGATATTGGGAGTATGATCGTAATACCCCACAAAAATGGCAGATTTTTCAGACTCTGCCAGGCCAGCACGATATTCTTTAAGCTTATCTAAGACCGCAAATTGAGAGATGCCTGTGGGAAAAATATCAATGGATTTCGGGCGCATAATTTGCGTCACAAAACTTGAGTCTTCGGGTGTCAAAGCAATACATCCATCCGCCATATTTGCGGCTGCACACTCCGTCACCAAACAGGAAACAAACTTTTGCACTAGAGGCTCGACATCCTCTATGGTTGATTTTCTTTGGATATCAATCCATACGCTTCTCGACACACACTCGACAAATTCAAAAAATACCTTAGCCCCCTGTGCTTTGCTGATTTTCATTAAGGGGACTGATTGAGGCCACAAG
>DATBTE010000051.1:0-2652 GCA_036559425.1 Pseudobdellovibrionaceae bacterium
CCGTGGTTAAGGACAGTTTGCAAGTCGCGTTTAATGGCTTCGCGGATTCGACTTTGAATATTTTAGTGAATTTTCATCTGGCCGTCTTCGATGCCAATGAAGAACTCGCTCGCCAGCAAAAAATCTTTTGCGAAATCATCGAGGCGGCAAAAGAAATGGGAGTGGTCTTCGCTTATCCAACGCAGACGGTTTACTATATGTCGCCACAGGAACCGGCCCAGAAGTAAGGGCTATTTGGAGCAAAAGCTAATTGGACCGATGAGATCCCCTTTTGTACTATTGAAGTTTGATGCAGATGGCCTGAACGCCAATATCGTTGTTACCGCCGCCTCCACAGCCGCCTTGGCAACCGTTTCCGGATTTCCAAGCCCCGGCTGGATTAGCGAAGTTGCCTGTCCACGCAGAACAGCCAGATACAGTGTATCCCGCAGGACAGATTGCAACCGTAGTGAAGCTCCCATTGCATGGCGCGCTCGGACTTAGGCCATCCACCTTGATGACTGCGATGGTACTGGTCGTCTGAGTGGTCCCGTCTGGATATTTTAATCCGCCCGAGGTCGACTCGATCATTCCTGCAACTGAAAGCCTCTGGCCTGGTAAAGTAGTTCCAATGCCGACATTGCCGCTGGAATAATAAATATCCGCCATATTCGTGGGAGAGATTTGCCACAGTGAATCCGCAAGTCCCAGGGCATAACAACTATTGAGATTGTGACAGGACATTTTGTAAAAAGGAGCATCTAAAGAAATATGCGCTTTTGAACTTAAAACTTATCCCCCGCCATAACTTGTATCAAATTCGCAAGCTGAGCCCCACGAGACCCAAACCTCAAACCCAGAGCATGAATCACTGCTGGCTCATACTTAAAACTAGAAAGATAGTTATGAATAATTTCAGAAGTAAGACTGCCGGGCTTTTCTTCAAAAGAAAGAACATCAAACAAAGCGCGCTCGACAGAATAGCATTTTAGTTTTATGCCATTGAACTCGGCGGAACTCAGACCGAAAATTTTATTCGTCCTATGAACCTCAAGAAGGTCTGTTCCGTTTCTCAACTTAGACGTTTGCGGCACATCAACATCAATCAAGTCCGGCTGGTTGGTGGTTAAACGATAATGATACAGCAGCGTCCGCTTGGAAATGACCGCATCTTTATAGAATTTCTTAATGACCCGGTAATAGGCCTCATTGGTTGCAATATCCGGTGTGCAATAGAAGCCTCTTGATACTTTCTCCACCAACTGCTCCGCGAGAGCCCTCTTAACGGCCATGCGAGAGCCCAGCATTTCAGTCAACTCTGAGTGCTTGTAGACTCCCGATTTAATAGCAGAAACTTTGGCTTCTTTTTTCGTCATGTTACTATTTTAGCTAAAAATTTACTATTTAGCAACATTAGTAACATTATTGAGGTATTTATTAATAGATTCGAATACTTGACCAAGGACAGATGGCAGATCAGAAGCCCCTTTATAGACCTTTTTCTGAATATAATCCTTCCAGGCACCTTCCATCGGTGGGCTGATCCATTTCCGATCAAGGGTTAGCCTTACCTGCCGATCCCTCGCCAAACTCACTAAAACCTTGGAGTCTATTGAGGGCTGCGTCTTGGCTATTCGATAGAGGTCATCCAAGTCCTTCATGCGAGTATTCCCGCCGCCAAAGCGCCAGCACGCCGCAACTTTGTCGACGATGATGTTCTCAAGGCTCGCCGCTTTAACTTCTGATCGCGCCAACTTAATCTGCTTGCTGTGAGTTTGCACTGCGAAAACAATATCAATGCCGAAGGGATTCATTGAACCGTCAGAGGTCAAAAACTCCATCTGAACGGATGCTCCGCTTTTATCATCGGACGCTATAACTTTATAATCTAAAACCTTAAATACACAGTCTTCAGCACTGACTCTTTTAAAGTCAGAAATGACTTCGTCGACTTCAACGTCAGCTTCAGTCGCAAAATCCACATCAACAGTGGATCGCGGCGTCTTGATATAATGCCAGAGAAGATTGCCGCCTTTAAAAATGTATTTATCCGGCGCGACTTCTTGAAGTCCCTCTACGAAAAGCATTATCACGTAACGAGTAAGGGCGCGTGGCCCATGCTCACCCGTATCAGTCTTCCACTTATTGAAATTCTTTTTAAAATTACTCATTTTCTAATTTTCCTTATATCACTCATTTTGCTTTCCACGAACTGTTGAAACAAAGTCGACTCTACGAGCCAGATGTAACGCTTACCAAGTAGGCCCTGGATTCAGGGTATTTTTTCACGCAGACACACTTGCCGACTCTCAAGGATTTAATGATGTTTGGATGGATCACAAACTCCTCCACCTCACGAAGTGACTTGTTTCCCGTGGGAACATCAAACAACAACATCTTCGCCGACTGTGGGGCTAAGGAAAACAATAGCGGTTTTCCTAGGGGCGGCCCGGGTCCAAGCGGCCATGAGGCCGCTGCATTCCTGAGCTTCTTGTAAAGATTTTATGTTACGTGAAGCCGGTGCTGCCTCCGAATCTCTCAAGAAGAGACCGTGGTTAAGGACAGTTTGCAAGTCGCGTTTAATGGCTTCGCGGATTCGACTTTGAATATTTTAGTGAATTTTCATCTGGCCGTCTTCGATGCCAATGAAGAACTCGCTCGCCAGCAAAAAAT
>DATBTE010000052.1:0-1556 GCA_036559425.1 Pseudobdellovibrionaceae bacterium
TTTCCTCGGCAGCTGCATCAAATCCAACCGCTACCAGCCGCGATACTTCTGCGTTTTTCTCCAAAAGAATATTGAGGATTTCTTCGCATGAATAGTTACTTACTGTTGCGACGAGTTTCTGTGTTTTCAATGAAGTAGCCACAGCAGAAAAAGACAAAACGAAAACAGATAATCCTATGAGCAATTTTTTCATATTCTCTCCAAAAGGCAGTTAGAGAGCGTTCTAAATTTATAAGAGAACTATTCTCCTAAGGTCAGATCGCTTTATTATGGGGGTTTGTAAAGCAAAGATCCTGCCAATATTTTCGGTGGTATAAATTGATTTATTAGACTTAAATCAAAACTCTGTGAAAACTGAAGTAATTTCTTCAATATTTGGCGTTGAACTTTTAAACATTGAGAATTTTAAATGAGTATACAGCCCGCAACTTATCTTTAGTTGTGAACTGTCTGGGCGAACGATAAATTGTTTAAACTTCAATAAGTCCGGCGGGAACTTCGCCTCTTACAATTGCTTGTGCCAGATTTTGATGCTCGGGATTGCCGATAATTTTTATCGCTTCCTCTAACGGCATTGGATCTGGATGTGGAATCTTATCCTTCTTTAACTCTAAGATACGCTTATAGCTGGCTTCTAAGTCAGCCTTTTTCAATTGATTTTGAGTAAGAGCCTCAGTCACTGCCTCAATGGCGCGGGGAGGGGAAAGGGGTTCATTGCAATAAAGAAGAAGGTCCGCGCCCGCTTGCAGCGCTTTTACGGGGATTTGTTTAGAATCATAATGTTTCGTCAACGCTTTCATGTCGAGGTCGTCGGTGACAATGAGTCCGCGATAGCGGTAATCTTCGCGAAGAATTTTCTTTAAGAATTTTTCTGATAAAGTCACAGGCCATTCAGGATCAATATTTTTAAATAATATGTGCGAAGTCATAACTAATTCAACGCGGGCTTTGAAGGAACGTTTGAAAGGAATAAGCTCGAGGCTGTCGAGTCTTTGCAGATCCAACTCTTCAAGGGGTAAATCCTCATGGCTATCTACAAGGGTATGGCCATGGCCAGGAAAGTGCTTCGCGCAAGAAATGATATTTGATTTAATAAAGCCTCGAACCAGAGCCGTGGCATGTCTGGCTACGATTTCAGCATCACTGCTAATGGAGCGATCACCAATCACCGTATTTTTTGGATTGGTGAAGACATCCACACAAGGGGCGAAATCTAGGTTGATGCCAACCGCATGAAGCTCAAGGCCCATCCTATTAGCGAAGTGAAAAGTTACGGTCGCATTATCGAGATCGCCCAAGGATTTAAGGGGGGGCCAAACTGTAAAAGGCGCTTTGAGTCTTGCAACTCGTCCTCCCTCCATATCGATACCAATAAAAAGCGGAGCCTTTTCTATCATTTCGTGGCGAAGTGATTGAATTTCAGAACAGAGGGCATGTACTTGCCTCGGATCAGAAATATTTCTGTCAAAGAGCACGATGCCGCCAATGTTATTATTGATGATAAATTTCTTTTCGTCGGCCGTGAGAGCAGTGCCGGAAATTCCGATGATTAAGTG
>DATBTE010000053.1:0-2013 GCA_036559425.1 Pseudobdellovibrionaceae bacterium
TAATGTTGAGAAAGCGCGTGTGTTTCTGTATTTCACCAAGTATTCCCCCGCGAATACTTGAGAAGAAACGAGCAACGCGCTTACTAATAGAATGCGTTTCATAATTTACCTCCGTGTAAAAAAATCATAGTCAGATGTGGGCAACAAAATATAGAAAAATCTTTTAAGAATCTTAATTTTATGACACGCAAAGCAACAGTTGCTCACTGAGGGAAGCTCTTGAACAATCTTTTCCTATGACATTAATACAAGCTCTCATTCTCGCAGTTGTTGAAGGATTAACAGAATTTTTGCCTATCTCTTCCACCGGACATATGGTTTTGACATCTTATTTGATGGGCATCGAAGAAAATACATTTGTTAAAAGCTTCGAAGTTATCATTCAGTTCGGAGCCATTCTGGCGGTTGTTGTCATTTACTGGAAACGCTTTTTACCTCATTGGAGTTTCTACAAAAAACTCTTCGTCGCTTTCCTGCCAACAGGCATTATTGGATTTTTACTTAAAAACTATATCGATATTCTTTTAAGCAGTCCGAGTGTGGTTGCTTGGTCTTTTATTATTGGCGGCCTGATCCTTATCTTCACTGACAAATACTTCGCGCACCTTAATGAGGAAGGCCGAAAAATAGATCAGCTCCAATATAAAGACAGCCTTTTGCTAGGGCTCTTTCAATCCATTGCCATGATTCCAGGAGTGTCTCGGTCCGCCGCCACAATTATAGGAGGCCTCAGCCTCGGAATGAACCGCAAAGACGCGGCAGAATTTTCTTTCTTCTTAGCGGTCCCCACGTTAGCCGCCGCCACTCTTTATAAAAGCTTTAAACTTTTTAAAACCATTGAATCCTCGCAAATCCATCTGCTCCTCATTGGGAATATTGTGGCCTTTGTCGTGGCCATGTTAGCTATAAAATCTTTTATTAAATTTCTTTCAAGTCATGGCTTTAAATATTTCGGTTACTACCGTATTATCTTCGGTCTTCTCTTTTTAATTATGATTTACTCAGGTGCGGAGTTAAAACTATGAACGATGGATCTCACTGGCTGAACCAAATATTTTTTCTTATTCCAACCTGGAAATGGCTGACCCTGTTAACGGTCTTCGCCGTCGGCGTCGTCTTTTTTTCAAGTTTTCGCTATGCGGCCCGCAAATTAAAAAATCTGCACTTCTTTAAATCAAAGCCCACGGGCTTTTGGCATTATTACTCTCAGATGCCGATTGAAAATGCTCTGGCCTGGATCATTATCACCTTGATATGGTTCTTCACTCTGGAGTCTTTGGATCTCACTCCCCGTCTTGATAAGTACCTGACGGTTGTAGTGAAAATCATTTTCTCCTTAAATGCCCTTCGTTTAAGTTATATCGCGATGGAGGCTTTGGGTGAAGTCGTCAAGGCTTACACCGCCAAGACACCGAGTGCTTTGGCGGATCACTTGGCTCCCATGGCGGTGAAGTCGGGAAAAGTGTTCGTGGTGATTCTAGGAGCCTTGATTGTTTTGCAAAACTTCGGTGTCAATGTCATGTCCTTGCTGGCGGGTTTGGGGTTGGGAGGTTTGGCCCTAGCCTTAGCTGCCCAAGATGCCGCCGCCAATCTAATTGGTTCGGTGATGATCCTGATCGATCGGCCCTTTTCCATTGGCGACGCGGTGAAGGTGAATGATGTGGAGGGTTTTGTCGAGTCTCTGGGCTTTCGTTCCACTCGTATTCGCACCTTTTACAATTCTTTGGTGACCATTCCTAACTCCACCATGGCTAAAGAAAAAATCGACAATATGGGATTGCGTCCTTATCGCCGTGTGCGCCAGATCTTGGGGCTTCATTACGACACTCCGCCTGAATTGATTGAGCAATTCTGCGTGCGTCTGAAATATTTAATCTCTCAAGAAGAGACCGTGGTTAAGGACAGTTTGCAAGTCGCGTTTAATGGCTTCGCGGATTCGACTTTGAATATTTTAGTGAATTTTCATCTGGCCGTCTTCGATGCCAATGAAGAACTCGCTCGCCAGCAAAAAAT
>DATBTE010000054.1:0-3377 GCA_036559425.1 Pseudobdellovibrionaceae bacterium
TTTCAAAAATTAAATTCTCGCTTTTCGAAAGTACCTGGTGTCATTTTTGATGACAGTTTTTTTTACGCTCGTGAAGTTTTTTCCTTCTTAATTCTCTGATTTTCTCTCTAGGAGCGTTGAATTTGAGTACAGGGATGACAATTTTTGGCCCATTGCTTGCTCTTTCTCGAGCGAACGTAAAAACTCGGAGGTCTTCATTATGGATTCTAGAATCCACTCAAAAGCTTCTTTTTACTTAATGGCGGTGGTGGCACTTGTTGTTCTCTCGGCCTGTGGTGAAAAGAAAAGTGCACGGGGCTCGCAGCCTATAGAGGTACCAAAAACTAATACGACAGGCAGTGATCAACCGTTGCCAGCACCCAGTGGCGGCGGAGTTGAATTGCCATTGCCTCAAGCTCCAGGCCCAAACCCTCCAGGTCCGCTGAAAGATGTTCTGGATGAGGATTCAGACTATGATCCGGTGGATCCTAAGGCGGTGGAGAAAGCTGATTTCCAAAAACGCTACACCGGCATGGGTGATGATGAGGGCCTTCTTTATACGGGCTCTTCGACTGATTATATCTTAACGTATTTACGTCTTCGCAATGAAGACCCGAATCTGGATGCGGACGTCAAAGCACGGAATCTTGAAGCGGCACAAAGCATTGAATCGGCCCGCTTGAGTCATGATAAAATAACTGGAGATCTTTTGGTTTCTTTAAAAGTTCGTGAAGGCAACAATCTTAAGAGTTACGTGCTGACGGGCGGTTTGAGCGATGGAGACACGCTCTCTTCTTTGCGTTTAGCAAAAGGCAGTGGTGGTGGCCGAGGAAAAACTACGGGAGCTCAACACATCGAAGGTAAAATCCGATGTATGGATTCGGATGGTGGTTGTGATACCACCGTGGCTCGTCTTGTGATTGGTGATCACCCGGGAACCCGCGCGGCCGTGGCCATTGTCTTCCGTGAATCTTTGGCTGATGTTTATTTTAGCTTGAGCGCAGCCACCGGCAATCCAGAATATGATGTGATGAGGAAGTTCTGGATTCATTCAAATGATGAAGCAAATACGGATTTAAGACTTAAAGAAGCCGTGTTAAAATCGTTTGAAATCGTTAACGGTCGTTCCGGGTTTGATGTCCAAATCAAAAGCTATGGTCAGCAACTTCTGTCTTTCGGGGGGCCGCTGTTAGCGCCGGATGCGGGGACTTCCGTAAGTATGAGGGCGAATCGTAATGCGGAATTAAAGGAGAGTTTGGATTTAGATGGTCTTACGGACTACAAATTCGATCTTGCGAACTTCATCGGCAGCGCGAAAATTGTAAACAACAACGGTTTGGGCCAGGTTCGTTTAGCAGTGAAAATGAGAAAAAGAGTGGGGTATCGTCAAGAGAGCTTCAGCTTGACGTTGATGCGAATTATCAAGCCTACGTTGAATCCCAATCAAGAAAACCTGAAATTGAATTAATAAAGCATCCGTTTTTTGTACTGTTCATCGAGGGCGGCCCTATCCCAAGGTCCGCCCTGTTTTTTTGTTGTCATGGCGAAAAACCTTGTGGTCAACTAGGTGCAGAAAAAAGGAGCTGATTTCTATGCACGGGACATCGTTTGAGTTTGCGAAGACCACAACTAATTCCAACACTTCCATTTCCGCGCCCCATGTTTCAGATTACATGGATTACAGGCAGTATTTAGCAAGCTTTTTTGAGTACAAACGCAAGCAAACGGCTTCAGATCTGCGCCCCTACAACTATGCGGCTTTCTCGGCCGGTGCGAATATTAAGTCTCCGAACTATCTTAAGATGATTATTGAAGGTCGCCGAAATCTCTCCGGAGAAATGGTTTTAAAGTTTGCCAAGGCTTTGGGCTTGAATAAAGAGGCGACAGAAGATTTCAATCTTCTTGTTTCTTATGGGCAGGCGACGGATCCTGCTAATAGAAATATGTTTCTGAAAGAGCTTTCAGAGCATCGTGTGCAGGTAAAGCTCAAGAGCGGTGAAATCGATCAGAAGACCTGGGATAAGATTCCGAATTGGGCGGCGTGGGTGATTTACGCCATGGTCGATCAAGAGGGAGTAAGCTACGACACTAAAACCTTGAGGGAACTGCTCCGCGGAAAAGCTTCGGAAGATGAGATCGAGCAAGCTCTAGAAAGTCTTTTCAAATCCGGCGAATTGGCTCAGGATCCCGAGACCGGAAAGGTCAGGAAGGCCCACACTCTGATAGAAGCTGCGGAAGACATTCCAGTGGCCCTGGTAAGGAAGCTACAGGCTCAATTGATGTACTTAGGTCTAGAGTCCCTTTATCAGGATGCGGCCACGGAACGGGAGTTTGGGACGCTGACAATGAGTCTGACAAAGCAAGAGTTTGAGGAGATCAAATTCAAGCTTCGCCAGATCCGCAAGCAGATCAAT
The DNA here is from genome assembly GCA_036559425.1 of Pseudobdellovibrionaceae bacterium. GTDB lineage: Bacteria > Bdellovibrionota > Bdellovibrionia > Bdellovibrionales > Bdellovibrionaceae > JACMRP01. Next base: position 2,394 of record DATBTE010000054.1, read on the forward strand.
AAAGACAACTCAATTGCACGAGCGAGTTCAAAGGGCGAAAAGGTTTATCAGCTCAACATCCAACTTTTTCCGGTAACAAATGCGACGAATAAATCCGCTCATGTTGAAAAAGTAAGCAAGGAAGATGCGTCGCACTAAAATTTAAGAATCTTAAAAAAGTGCCCGCAAAAAACAATAAATTATAGGCATGTCTGTGGATAAACCTGTGGATTGCGTTGATAACTCATCGATTTAAGTTAGTTTTGCGACATTTTGTCACCTGCCCATGTTAGAATCTTGTAAAGCGGAGATGGGATTTTAGGAAAATGGGGGCATTGCGACACCAAAATTTTTTTAATTTTATTCTTGAGATCAGTTGAAACTGCGACATGATTACTAGTTTTTTGAAAATGTGATATAGTCTTGCAATTCAAAAAAATGTGGGGGCGACACGGCTTCGACGTGGGTGCTGAAGCATAAGGAGCATACCGGGGAGTATGAGGACCTCGTAAAAACATACACTTTGTAATTGGCAACGATTACGCACTTGCAGCTTAATTAAGTTTAAGCGCACGATCTTCTCACCCATGGTGGCGGGGTGAGGTCTGATCGTCATTTAGTCACCACGGCTCGTTTGGTTTTCTTCAGCGCACGAGCTTAAATAATTCTGGGGAAAATGTTGCGCGCGGATTTTGTCGATGGAAGCCGCGCGACCAAATCAAAACATCGACTAAGTATGTAGCGCCTTATCGTGGATCACTTGCGGACGGGGGTTCAATTCCCCCCGCCTCCACCAACAATTTTAGTGGTTTTAATGCTTTAGCATATGAAAACCACGTCCGATTTAGACGGGGTAGACGATGAAGTCTACCTCATCTGAAAGGACCCCAATGGGCTACTACATCCGAAAACTCGCTTGGAAGAAATCAAATCCTCAGTGGAAGCTGCAATTTGTTTCATATAAAAATTCAGACACCAAAGATTCTGGAGCTATTAAGCCAAAAA
>DATBTE010000055.1:0-13698 GCA_036559425.1 Pseudobdellovibrionaceae bacterium
CTAACCTTACAAAACGTGCAATTCCAAAGGCATATGCCTTCAAGCTCCCTTTTTCTGCCGCAAACTCTCCGCGGCGTTGTTTATGCACAAGGCGAATCAAAGTTTCCTGCACAAGATCCGCCGCCGTCTGGGTAGCAAAACTTGCCGAAAAATATCGATAGAGGCTGGGACCTAAGTCCTTGATAATATTGTGCCATTGCGGAGTTGAATTGCTCATAGTTGTAATTGGAATTAAAAGCCTAAAAAGTTGCAATGGCGAGAAAATAAACCGCCTCCATCTTTCTCTAGACTCCGAGAAAAAAATCTGAAAAATTAAGAACCCGGTAACTCTGAAGCGTCGCATCCGAAAAAGGTACGGCGTACCCGAAAGGTTTTTATGCGTGAGTATTATCCTGAGATTGAACCCTTTGAAACTGGCCGTTTGAAGGTCTGTGAAATTCATGAGCTTTATTATGAGCAGGTGGGAAATCCTCAGGGTCGGCCTGTTGTGTTTCTTCATGGGGGGCCTGGCGGAGGGATTCATTCAGATCATCGCCGGTTTTTTGATCCGCAACATTATCGGATCATTTTATTTGATCAGCGTGGCTCTGGAAAAAGTACGCCGATCGCGGAGCTTCGTGAGAATGATACCTGGAGCCTCGTCGCAGACATTGAAAAAATTCGTGCTCATCTGGGGATTGAGAATTGGGTCGTCTTCGGCGGGAGTTGGGGATCTACCTTGGCCCTCACTTATGCGATCACTCATCCTGAAAAAACGGCGGCTTTGATTTTGCGTGGGATTTTTCTGTGTCGTCCTTCTGAGATCCACTGGTTTTACCAGGAGGGGGCTTCCCATGTTTTCCCCGATATTTGGGAAGAATACTTAAAACCTATCCCTAAAGAAGAGCAAAATCAGTTGGTGAAAGCTTATTATAAGCGTCTAACCAGCCCTCATTATCCCACGCGCTTAGAAGCCGCAAAGGCTTGGAGTAAATGGGAGGCCGCGACCTCTCGCCTGATCGTCAGTCGCGAAGCCATGGATGAGTTTGATGATCCCGACTTCGCCATTTCATTCGCAAGCATTGAGTGTCATTACTTTATAAATAACGCTTTCTTCTCTACCAATAATTGGATTCTCGAAAACGTTCATAAAATTCGTCACATTCCAGGATTTATCATTCAAGGCCGCTACGATATGGTGTGCCCTGCCCGCAGCGCCTGGGATTTGCACAAAGCATGGCCCGAAGCAAAACTCAGTTTTACTTCAGATGCGGGACATGCGGCGGCTGAGCCTGGCACTAAAAGTTCTTTGATTGAAGCTGCGGAGGCTTGCAAAGTTTATTAAGGGGGACGACAGTGAAAATATTTAAGAATTTCACTCTTTTTTTTGGCATATTCATGAGTGCCTGCTCTCCCTTAAAATATTCTGAGTACGCTGAGATCAACTCCTCCGAAAAGGAAAACCAGCCCTCAAATATTATTTCAGGCGTTGAAGTTGATAATAACAGTACTCTGTCTAAAAGCGTTGTGCTTTTAGTTAATATTCTTACACAGGAAATCTGTTCAGCGGCTTTGATTGGGAGTCAATACGCCCTGACAGCGACTCATTGCTTAGACAAAGAAGATCCGAATAATCTTTTTATATTTTTTGCAGCGAAACCAGATTTTCAAACGGAGCGACGCCAGGTGGTTGCGATGAGGACACCTCCGTCGGGAAACATCGCTCTTCTTAAGTTCGAAGGTGAAACTTTGCCCAAGGGATTTGAAGAGGCCAGCTTTTTACCCGTCAGCGAAAAAATTCAAAAGGGAGCGCGGGTCATCGTCTTAGGTTACGGTATTAAAGAGGCGCAATCAAAAGCAGGAGCCGGAATTTTGCGCTATACCACTTTAACAGTCTCTGATCCTAACTATAGTTCTACAGAAATTCTTTTGGATCAAAGCAAAGGCTCCTCAGTTTGCCATGGGGACTCTGGCGGCCCTGCTTATTTTCTTAGGAAAGATTCTTATGGCCAGCCCAAACTTTACCTCTGGGGTATTGCGGACCATGCTTCTCTAAATGACGTGAATGACCAATGCAATAAAGGAGTGATTTATATCAATGCCTTGGTCTTTCTGCCTTGGATCGAAAATGTCTTGAGGACCCTCTAAGAGATCAAAAAGGAAATTATCTTTTGCGCGAGATCATGGGGTTGGTCAAAAAGAACGCGGTGCGAGGCTCTCGGAAAAATCTCAGCTCGGAGTTGGGAAGAACTTCGCTGAAGTTCCATCGCCTGGCTGGCAAATTTAATATCTTTTTCGCCACAAGCCCACAGAATTTGTGAGCCTCGTTGTAAAATAAATTCCTGGAAGTCTTCTTGCCGAGCCAAAGACCATTCCACCAAGGCCCGTGCTAATTTTTCGCGATCATAGGCTGCTTCCAAACGCAAAGGCTCACTCAGGCTGTCCTTAAAAACAGCTTGAGCATTCCACGTGCTCATAAGTTCTGCCCAAGGAGTTTTTAAAAACTGCTCCGACCACCGCTGGTCAGTTTTCGCACGTTCTTCTTTGTCTTTTTCACTCTGAAGCCCCGGATTGGTAGAAATAAAAATCGCCTGATCGTAGAGTTCTGGATTCCTCTTCAGAGCGTGCAAAGCCAGACGCCCACCCAATGAATAGCCTAACAAAATACGAGGTCCTACTGCAAATTTCTGCTGAACAGAATTGTTAAAATTTTTAGCCCAAGCCGTAAAGTCACACTCCGTATCCAGCCCTGGAGTGTTCATATAATCCACGGACCACCATTCAAATTGATGGGCCAAAGGGGAAACCATAAGATAGCTTCGGATTAAATCCCAATCTGCCGGAAGTCCTAGAAAGCCATAAAGGCTGATGATTTTTATTTTTTCCAAACCTGATCCCACTCTTTGTGAAAGGCTTCGGTTTGTTGAGGGTCTGGAATCAATTCAATGATTTGATGTTCCCCCAATGGAGTTTTATACTGATTCCCTTCGGGAATCGTCTCCCAAGACTGATACTCCCAATGAAACATTTTAGCCCAACAATTAAACTCGAGATCATGGCGGTTCAGGAAAATGTCCTTTTTAAACAAGCGCTGGAAAATTTGGCCGCCTTTATTGTTAATCACCACGATCCGCATTTTTTTATTCTCAAGCTGAGGAGTGATCCACAAGGCTGACAAATCATACATGGCCGTCAAGTCACCAATCAGACACCAGTTCTCAGTCGAGGCTTCCGCCCAACCTAAAAACGTGGACACTTGCCCATCAATCCCATTGGCTCCTCGATTTCCAACAACTCGTGAGGGATAGGAATCAAAATCCGCAACTAGATCCCAATGCCGAATGGGCAAGCTGTTTCCTAAGTAAACGGATTGTCCCTTAAGTTTTTTCGATAAAGCCCAAACCATGGCAGGCTCTGAACGCGGGTACTTCGCCAAGAGCTGATCTTTCTTTTCAGTAAGGCTGATATCTTCTTTGAGAACAATACCCAAATCTTTAAAATGTTCTGGATTTTGCGGTGGAACTTCAACCGCCGCCAATGAGGCTAAGTGTGTAAAGTGATTCACCCAACGGCTCAGACCGGAATAATGATTATAGCCTACTGAAAGAACCGGAAGACTTTTGCGTTTATCTTCAAGGTCTCGCCACAATCTAACGGTAGGCACACCCCCAATACGAAAAATGGCATCACAAGTCCCTTGATCCAAAAGACGATGAATAAAATTTTCACCCGAGCGAATCTCTAGGGCCTTAAGGTCTGAATGGCCGCGAAGTCCTGAAATCCCTTCCGCATAAATAGGACAGCGAATTTTTTTAAGGAAAGCCAATATCGGCAACTGCGCCTTCGACGGCAGAGTTCCGAGAATAACCAAGGGTCGATGATTCTGTAAGAAGTTGATTGTCTCAAGCCCCACCGTGGGCTCCACTTGCTCTGGGAACTTTACCCACTCACTCGTGCTCGGCATTTCCAATTTCATGATTGAGCCATCAATCAATGGCTCATCAAAACACACATTCACGTGAATAGGCTTTTTCCAAGTCAAACCCTTTACCGAGAAGTGAGTGTTTTCAGCATCAATATCCAAAGAAGCTTCGATATAATAAGAGAAAATACCCACTTGCTCAATACTCTGCGGCGCTCCCGATCCACGATAGGCCTTGGGCCGATCCGCTGAGACGATGACTAAGGGTAATGAAGAGTACGTGGCCTCAATGGCCGACGGTAAAAGCTCGGCCACGGCGGTGCCTGAAGTCGTGATAACAGCCATGGGCCTTTGGGTCTTTGCCATACGGCCCAGAGCAAAAAATCCCGCAGAGCGTTCTTCGAAAAAAGAATAAACCTTAATATCTTTATTCTCTTCAAGACCCATCCTCTGATTCTCTTCCAAGATATGCACGAAGGGGCTATTCCTGGCTCCCGCGCACAAACAGAACTCACGAATACCCGACGAGACCAAAACTTGCAGCACATTGGCTGCCAATTGCATATTTGTCATGATTCCAATCCCAACACCTTTTTTACAGATCTTCTTTTTTGCGAAAGCTCTTTCCACTCTTGATGTAAATCACTTTGAGCGACGATGCCACATCCTGATCCGATTCTACATCCACCAGGATTCCATTGAATATTACGAATAGCAACCAGGCACAGAGCCTCCTCCGCTGACCAGGAAATTCCCCAGGGCGCTCCAAACCCACGGCGTCCCCTTTGTTCAGGCAAGTTTTTCAGCCACTCATAACCATAATCCCGAGGAGAAACACCGAGAGCGGCAGTAGGATGTAGGGCACGGCAGGCCTCAAAGAATGAAAAATTTTGGTCCTTAGGAAGTTGGCATTCAATTTCTGTTTTTAAATGAAGCAAAGTGGGCAACTCAAGGATCTTCGGCCCCTCCGTCCTAACTCTTCCGTACTTCTCAAGAGTTTGCGATATATCTTGCACCACCAACCCATGTTCATAACGTTCTTTGGGGTCTTCCAACAAAAGCCTGCGCTCCGCCGCCTCTTCCTTAGGACAGGTTCCCGCCAAAGCCATGGTTTGCAAAATGCGCCCCTCTTGCTTCAATAAAACTTCGGGAGTCGCTCCAAGAATTCCGCTCCCCTTCTGCCACGAGCCAAACACATAGAGACTTGGGGGAGCCTTGATGAGCTCCTTGATTAGAGTTCTGACTCTCATCGAGCTCATGATCCCTGTAGAATTTTCGAAAACTATAGGAACTGCTTTTTTAAGCGCTCCCCGATGAATGAGTTCTAAAATTGATATAAAAGAAACACCAAAACTTTGAGGATCCGCTTCTTGCCAATTCAGAGGAGCTAATAAGGGGCGATCGACATCGGCACATAAGGATTTAAGGTCATTATCAGTAACTATATAAAAAGACTTTGGAATCCAATAATTATCGACCCCTTCTGAGAAAAAATCAGGATGGAATAAAGCCACTTCTCCCGAAGCCACTTCGGCCATTTCGGTAAAGGGGCCTTCTAACAAAAGCCACCGGTTGGGGCTCGGGCGGAGGAGAGCTCCGGATTCTAAAAAGTTTGTAAAATTTAATGGCTTCATGCTAGTCTGCGCTTCCACAAAAAACCCCGGTTTTTTGCCCTAAAGGGTTAACTTTTTCTGACTAGAAGGGTCAATAAATTTCGCCTTTGGATCAGTAGCTGGGTAGGAAATGGTTAGTTTATTGCTTAGTTATTTGCTTCACCAAGCTAGCCAGGGAAGTTCGTAATATGGAAATCGAAAGTATGCAAACAACTCCCTCAACCCAAATCGTCAAGATCAAGACGGCTTATGGGACTCTCGATATTGGAGGCCCACAGTTTTCTGTTTTCGCCGGCCCTTGCTCCATCGAAAGTCATGAACAATTTTTGGAGACAGCCAACACCGTAAAAGAGCACGGCGCTTGTATGCTTCGTGGTGGCATTTGGAAAATGAGAACCTCAGCTAAGACCTTTCAAGGGCTGGGCGAGTCTTCTTTTGATTTTATCAAATCCGTCTGTAAAGCAACCCAACGCGGCCTTGTTTCTGAAATCACCGACGCCCGTCAAATTGAAGAACTCGCAGATGTCGTGGACATGTTTCAAGTGGGCTCTCGCAATATGCATAACTACTCACTTCTAAAAGAACTTGGTCGCACCAATAAACCCATTCTTTTGAAACGTGGTTTTGCTTCTTTGATTGATGAATGGATTAAAGCCGCCGAGTACATCACGGCAGGGGGAAATCAAAATGTCATTCTCTGTGAGCGTGGGATTCGCACTTTTGAAACCGCCACCCGCAACACCTTGGACCTTAATGCGGTTGTCTACGTTAAGAAAAACACTCATTTCCCGGTGATCGTTGACCCTTCTCATGCAGTGGGAATTCGTGCCTTAGTGCCGGATCTGGCGATCGCGGCGGCGGCCGCAGGCGCTGACGGTATTATCGTGGAAGTTCATCCTCGTCCGGCAGAGGCTTTGTCTGATGGTCCGCAAGCGCTGACCTTTGATGACTTCAAAGGAATGATGGCGAAAATAGAAAGAGTGCTGGCTGCTTTAGACCGTCCTTTGCAAAAATCTGCTCACTCCTAAGGAGACTTCGTGCAACAAAAACACTCGCCCAATCCTGAAATCATTCGCAACATGTTCAGCAAAGTCGCTGCGAACTATGATAAAGGCAACAATGTGCTCTCCATGGGAATTCACCATTTGTGGCGCAAAAAATTAGTGAAACTCAGCGGCGCTCATCCGGGACAATCTATTCTTGACTGCGCCACGGGCACTGGGGATTTGGCGATTGAATTCAAAAAAGCTGTGGGTGACACCGGACAAGTCATTGGTACGGATTTCTGTGCGGAAATGCTGATTCCAGCCCCCGCTAAAGCCGCTGCAAAAGGTCTGAACATTCGCTTCGAACAAGCGGATGTGACTCAACTGCAATATCCTGATGACACTTTTGATATCTGCAGTATCTCCTTTGGAATTCGCAATGTCGGAAACCCTGTAAAGGGTCTTAAAGAGATGGCCCGTGTGACAAAACCTGGTGGCAAAGTGATCGTTCTTGAATTCGGGCAAGTGCGCCTACCAGTGTTTGGACCTCTTTATAATTTCTATTCTGAAAAGATCCTCCCTAAACTCGGCGGTCTGGTCACAGGCCAGGGCGAAGCATATGAGTATCTTCAAAGATCTTCTGCGGCTTTCCCTTGCCGTGAAGAATTCCTCCCATTAATGCAGGAAACTGGGGATTTCAGTAAAATGAATTATATCCCACTCACTGGCGGCATTGCCTATATCTATCAGGGAACTGTAAGATAAATTTGGCCTGAAATTTGGCCACTGCCTGACAATTCTTGCGGTTAACATTTAAGCTTTATCAAATTACATTGGCTTGACTTAAATCCGATTTAAACATAGCCGGGGACTTTTCTCATTTCAAGACAAGGTCCACGGTTTGCAATAGTCAAATGTATGAAACTCATTCCCATTTTATTCATTTTTATTTTTCAATTCCCAGCGCTGGGAGCAATAAAGTGCGAACAACTCCTATTAAGTGACGTAACATCTCAGCAGGCATTACAAAGTCAGACTGAAAGCGTTGTTAAACACCTTAGACAACATACTAGTATGGGCATCTCTCCCTTTCAAACCGAAATAAAAGCCTATTTTAACGCTCTCCAAAAATCCGCAACACATGATCCTGTCATGGCAAAGCTTTTCAAGATGTTTCAAACCAAACAATACACCTTTGCCATGGATCGTAGCGCCGCTCGAAGGACAGATATTTTAAATAAAAATGAATTCGTCAATATTCACCAAGCTAAGCGTTCCGCTGGCGCCTATAACCCAGACGCACGATCTCAAGTAGAAGCTGAGTATGCGGGCCTTCCGCTTGAAGAATATAATCGGTTGCCAGATGCGACCAAACCTAAATCAATGTATCTTGTTCCAGAAACCTCGACAGGCATTGACCTTGCACCGACTATTTATTTTCAAGACAATAAGACAAATAAATACACCGGTGACACCTGGATTTTCGCTTTAGATAAAATTGAACGGAATACGGCCTTTATAGTCGGGGACTCCTATAACAGAGCCTTGATTGAAAGGGAATTTGCAGACGATTTCAAACAAATGATCATTCTTCCGGAGGCACATTTTCTAAAAAATAATATTCTGGATTATGTTCTGCCACTAGATCTGCTTTTGACCGCAGTTCCTTTTTACTATGAGCAAGTTCGAACTAAAAATAAATTTAGATTTGTGAACGAAGATTCGGCTGAGTATCAAAAGCGTTTTGAAGATTTTAAAGCGGAAATGGACGGATTTTTAGCCGATTGGCAGTACAATTTAATAAACGATTTGCGACCCACATTCAGCGCTGGTTTTTTCGAAAAATTCCCTGAACTAAAACCTTATGAAAAATCTTTTTTATTTCGACCCTATGGAAACTATGTCGAAGGACTTTATTATGGACCCTTATCAGTTGCAGGAAAAGTGAAAGCCTTGATTTTTCGCTCCACTCCCCCCACCGCAGAGGAAATGGCCAAGTTCAAAGAATTAGGTATTCAGGTGATCGATGGTCGAAAAAGAATTAAAGAATAATATCTGCTCGATTGTCAGGGGCCATTTGCGATAATTCTACAAGAGACCTCAGTCTCTTTTCCAACTGTCCTGATTATACGACAATTCATATTTGCTTCGCGTTAAAAACATGACTTATGTATTGTATAGAGGAAGACGTTGGCTCTGCTCTAGCACAGATCAGGTGCTTGAAGAATGATCCCTCTTCTTACTTCTAAGGTGGACCGTGAACGTAGCAATCAACACTCCTTCTGAGGATAAGGTACTAGACAAGACCGGTAAAACAAGATCCCGCCTGATTCGACTTTGTGGATCACTTTCAACATACCTGAGTCTTTTTTCTATTGTATTTCCTCTCGTGAGCGCTGCGGGTTGGATTCTCGGCATTCCCTTGTTGACACAGGGGCTGCCGTCATTGCCAGCAATGCAGCCAAATACGATCTTTGGCCTATTGCTAGCGACCATTGCTGTACTTTTCTCTCAAACAAAAGACCAGGTTACCAGAAATTCATTCCTTGCTTGCGCAATTGCCATAATCGTTTCCCTTTTAGGCGCCATCACCTTAGTTGAATATTTCTTCGACTTGTCCTTAGAAATCGACCAAATTTTCATCAAAGGCGTCGCCACCACAATGCAGCCTTTTCCAGGCCGCCCCTCACCCCAAGCATCACTCAACTTTTTCTTGCTCGGTGTAGCAATTCTTTCCTTTAATTTACGATTCATTCCTGTTTTTTTAGGCCAGGTTTGTGCAATATTAATAGCGATCAACGCCGTTATTGTAGTGACAGGTTACGTCTTTAGCACAGCTCATGCCTATGGCTTTCCCATTATTAAGCCTTCCGTCGGGATGGCTGTTCATACCGCTATAGTCTTTATTCTATTGGCAGGAGCCCTGCTCTGCTCTAGGCCAAATGAGGGAATACTTACTCTCGTCATCAGCGACACGCGGAGTGGCACCTGGGTAAGACAGATTCTCTTGGCCAGTATTTTCGTTCCCCCGTTTGTTGGTGCTTTGGCCCGGATTGGAGTGATTTTGGGGTGGTACGACGTGAGTATGCAAATTTCCTTATTTTCAGTAGTGATGATAGGACTCATACTTCGAACAACGTGGCGATCCGCTAGACAATCAGAGCAAGAAGAACTTCGAGCCAGAGCTGCTTATGAAACGATCCTGCTTACGAATGAACACTTGCATCAGGCCATAAAGCAACGTCAGATATTTTCCGCCCTTATCGAAAACTCTTCTGACTTTATTGGCATCGCAGATCCCAATGGAAAACCCCAATATCTCAACCCGGCCGGCCGTCGCATGATAGGCCTGCCGGTTGATTACCCTGTGGAGAATACACACATAGCTGAATACTACCCTCCCGATCAGCATTCGTTTGTAACTGATGTGATTGTTAAATCAGTGGCCGAGCAGGGTCAGTGGAGCGGTGAGACCCATCTCCGGCATTGGCAAACCCAAGATTCCATCGCGGTTTCTGATACGCATTTTATGATCCGCGATCCCGAATCTAAACTGATTCTCGGGATGGGGACCATCATTCGTGACATCCATGAGCAAAAACGTATTGAAAACGAGCAAAGGTTCCTTGCGGAAGTAGGTTCAGTATTGGCTTCGACTCTTGACTATGAAAACACCGTGGAAAACATTGTTCAGTTGGCAGTTCGCGATATTGCGGATCTATGTGTCGTGTATGTGGTCGAAGAGAACGGCGAGGTCCGTCGATTAAAAGCGATAAGCCGAGATCCGGCAAATAAATGGATCTGCGATTTGCTCACCCAAAAACCTTTCGATCCAAACCAGACAAGTCTGATCGCCTCGGTTCTGGAGAATAAACGTGAGGTCTTGGTTGAGCACCTTTCACCCGAAATGTTCGCCTTCTTATATCAGGGCGAAGAGCATCTGCGAGCGCTTCAAGCCACTACCCCTAAATCCTTCATGGCGGTGCCGTTCATAATACATGGAAAAGTGGTAGGTGCAATTGCTCTCCTGTCTTCAAAGTCATCGCGTATCTATAAGTCGGCTGATCTTCGCTTGGCTAAAGAACTCGCTTACCGTGCCACTCTTTCTATAGAGAATGCCCGGCTCTATCGAGAAGCACAACGCGCTATTAAAACACGCGAGGAAGTGCTAGCCATTGTATCGCACGATCTTAAGAATCCCTTGGTAGCGGTTGAACTCGTAGCGCAGCTCCTGCCGCGGCTTAATCAAAGTGATCTTCAACTGTTGCCTGAATATGCAAATCGTATTCGGCGCTCTACTCATCAGATGCAAAAATTAATCGGCGATTTATTGGATTTTGCCAAGATCCAAGCCGGTACATTCTCAATTGAAAAAGTCGTGGAAAAACCCATCGAAGTCATCTTACCGATGGTCGAAAGCGTTAAAACCTTGGCTGAAGCTAAGCGGCAACGTCTCGTGGTGGAAGTCCCGGCAGGACTTCCAGAGGTCAGTTGTGACACCTATCGCATAAGCCAAGTCCTCTCGAATCTTTTGGGAAACGCGATCAAATTCACTCCAGAAGGAGGGACTGTACAGATTTCGGCAACAGCAGAAAGTGATGAAATACTAGTTTCAGTTTCTGACACCGGTCCGGGAATCCTCCCCGAGCATTTATCAAATATATTTGACCAGTTCTGGCAGGCCCAAGGCACGAAGCAACTGGGAAGTGGCTTGGGCCTTTCTATTGCAAAAGGAATCGTTGAAGCTCACGGCGCTAAAATATGGGTCGAAAGCCAAATTGGAAAGGGCAGTTGTTTTTCATTCACCATTCCTCTTGCGACGTCCGAGACAAAGAAAAGGGAATCTCCTCTACTGATAACAAGTGAAGAAAAGCCCGCTGAGATGGGAAGACATATTCTTGATGGGATCAATATTCTACTGGTTGATGACGCTCGAGACATACGTCTTCTCCTGAAGCATATTCTCGAATACGCTGGGGCGAAAGTCTCCGAAGCACAATCAGCAACCGAGGCTGTCTTGAAGCTTTCTCAAGAGAGACCTACTATGATAATCACGGATATTGAAATGTCAGAGGGCAATGGATACGAGCTTATCAAGAAAGTTCGACAAATGGACGAAAAAGACCATCTCCACTTACCGGTGGCGGCCTTAACTGGTCATACAGACCATGCGGAAATTCAAAAAATATCCGAAGCTGGTTTCGATGCTCATTTTTCAAAATCAATTTCAGCGGACAAATTAACTTCATCCATTCGAAAACTTATTAATGGGCCTAGCGATATTTCAGTATAATTATAATCATTGCCTAAACCTGATCCATTTTCATCCAAAGCAAATGGTCAGCAAATACCAGCCATGTCATCGCCTCCAGAACCGGAATCGCTCTGGTCACAATGCATGGATCATGACGACCCTTTTTCGCTACATCAAGAATCGAGGAGGTGGGCTTGAAATGCACTTTCAGTAAAATTTCTTCACCGGTGGAAATACCTCCACGGATTCCACCATAATTCTGTGATTGAAACCCGCCGTGAAATTCGGTGCCTTTTTGATGGGAAGCCTCAGCTCCAGCGCCCAACTCTATGCCTGCGGTTGCTCCCATACTCATATAGGCTTGCGCCAAATCCGCCTTTAACTTATGGAAGACGGGTTGGCCAAGACCCGGAGGTCCATCTTTAATGCGAATCTCTGCGACTCCGCCATAGCTTTCTCCTTGGGCTTGAGCTTGAACTAGAAGCTCCTTCACTTTTTCATGTTGAACTGAAGGAAAGCGAGCGGTGAACTTTTCAATGTCTTGAAACCATACCTGACCACGCTCTGCTTCAGAAAGCATATAGTGACCCACTTGGCTGGAATAGGCTTTCACTTGCATTCGGGGGGCAAGTTGCATGCACACCATCCGCGCTACGGCCCCCGCCATGACGCGTGCGACGGTTTCGCGTCCTGAAGATCTTCCTCCTCCACGATAATCGCGGTGCCCGAACTTCAGTTTCCATACATCATCCGCATGGCCAGCACGAGGAGCGTTTTTTATTTGTTCGTAGTCCTGGGATTTTTGATCTTTATTTCTGACAATAATGGTCAGAGGGGTGCCTAAGGTTTTTCCTGCGAAGACCCCACTCAAAATTTCTGGTGTATCTTCCTCTTTTCGTTGCGACACGAGTTCACCGCCGGGCCGTCGACGCTCCAATTCCTTTTTTAAAAGAGCTTCATCGAAAACGATGTTTGCAGGACAACCGTCAATAACCACTCCCAACGCGGCGCCATGAGACTCGCCAAAAGTGGTTATCACGAATCTGGCTCCAAAGGAATTTGCATTCATTCTTGATTCTCCCAAAATTCTCTTTGATGCTGAGCTTGGACTCGGAACATCTTGAGCCCTGAACGATACTCCGCATTTAGGCTCAGTGCGTACTCACGTCCCGCCGAATCATCCGTATAATTTAAATCCACCACTAGCTTAGGCTTCCACTCAGGAAAAGGCCACTTGAGATTCTCATTGCGAGGGGCCGCCCAGATTAAGACTTCAGGCTGCATATCTTTTTGCCAACGCGCTTGGTCCTCTTCACGCACCTCTCCTCGGCTTGCAGAAAAACAATAAGATTGAGGAAATACTTTTTTAAGCATGTTCAAGGTCCCACCGCCACCCCAGAGAACAATGGCCTGTTTGGAGAGTATGTCTTCAGTCAGACTTTTAAATCCCACAAAGTCCGTGTTATGGCCCACCCAACATCTGCGCTCTTGATTATAAAACATTGTGTTTACTGATCGCAAAATTTCCGCTTTTTCGGTTTTCTCTTTACAACTGTAAAAAGCCTCTCCTTTAAGTGGAGAAGTCACTGCGGCCTGACGTAATCCCAAATGGGTCAAAACTCCTAAGGCTTTTTCCCATTCTTGCTTGTCCATTTCAATTCGAAAAACAGGTTCATTGCGCTCTTCAAAGAAGCTTTTCTGCTCTATCGGAGTCCAACTGTTGGTGACAGGCTTGCCAAGGATAGCCGCAAAATGTGTCTTAATAAAATGAACACTCAACCATTCAAAAATCGTCGGCTGATCAGGGGCACTGCCTTCGCCCTCTCGCCAAAAATTCAAAAGTTGACGACCCTTCATCCATAATCGAAACCAGGTCCACCGTCCATTGATTGAACGAGGTAAAAAACTTCGATTTTTTGGATCGGCTTGCTGCCAGAAATAACC
>DATBTE010000056.1:0-16205 GCA_036559425.1 Pseudobdellovibrionaceae bacterium
TTCTAGCGGCGATCTTAAAGGTTTCTTGGCTGCTCAGCGGACTGGAAAGAGCTGATACTGCTATTAAAAGCGGAAGGAGGACTAATAAAACATGTTTCATAGAAAGCCTCGTTTAAAATGAACTTTAAGCTAGGGATTACCAGAGTCGATAATGCGAGATTTGTTCCAAGCTAGCTATGCAGTTATTTTGAAACGGAGAGCTGCTGCTGTCTAAGTTTTTAAATTGGATCCACAAATGTCACTTTGGCGAAAAATATAGAATTCTGACTAATTATAGATCACGATCGAATGGTCTGCTGCATCTCGCACCGGTTGAGTCGACTTAAAACCGCTTTGAAAGATTTCCATTTTTTGTTTTAAATCATTCAACATATAACCTATCTGCGCCTTTCTTTTTTCTAAAAAATCAGAAAAACAAAGCCAATTATTTTTACAATTCTTTTCGCGGGCAATGATATCTTCTAAATGCTGACCTAACTTTTCTTGCTCGGGATCTTCAACGGAGCTGATCGCACGTGATTGCTTGATTTGGCCAAGCATTTCTATGTAATCTTGAAGACGAAAGAGTGTTCGGCTCGACTCCACCCGACCCTGCAATTTCACGGATTCACCATCCCAAGTTCCCCCGCCGGAAGCATAGCCTTCATAGAGATAGATAGGCTGATCCAAGGATTGCAGTCTCGGGCTCGCTTGAAGCGATAAGCTGTCGGCGTTTGCTTTATTATATAAGTGATACTGGGAAGGGAAATAGGTCTCCCTATCCACAGCGTAATTGAGCATGACGTGTGATTTGTTTTTAATAAATTTTGAACCGATCCAGTTAAAAGATTTATCTTCGATGGGGGTTTGTTGGATTCCATTTTTAACCCATACGATCCCTGAATAATCATCGATTTTATCCGGAACATCTGGGTTTCTTTGATATTGCCGCCACAAATGAACGAAGTACCAGTTCTGGCTTTGCTCTGAATGCGCATGAAAGGCGGACCAACTGTGCGAGTATTTTAGAGCTTGGTTTTGTTGAAGACTTTCTATCGGGTTCCCCATGATGTTTTTACCGAAATAATCCTTACACCATTGGCGATCTAAAAAGAGCAGTCCCACCACCGGAGTGGAAATCCCCTTTTTTCGAGAGGAGCCAACGGCGACTAACATAGGCTGTGAAAAAGTATAGGCCTCTGGAATTCCTAGGAACTGCATTTTAGCGTCTTTGGGAGAAATGGAGGGCCATATTTGATAAAGCTCCAGGCTTAAAAAAGTCTCGCTCCCGACAAAGGCTGAAAAAGTATATTTCACTGGATCGAAGTTTTCGCTCATTTTCAATCCCGGATAAAGCGGCAGTAACTTATTTTTTAAAAGATGAATGTCACTCTCGCTGATGGAAGTTTTTCGGATTTGATCGATTTGCTCGTTGTGTTTAAACTCGATATTTAAATGACTCTCTTGGATTTTGAGCTGAAATTTATTTTTACTTATGGGAGGCTCGGAATAAATGGTCCTTTTGTCATAGAACTCGCCAATCCCCTTTTTTGTGTAAGTAAGAGCCGAGCTTTTAAAAGTTAAACTGCCAAATTGAGTCTGATTGCGCGTGTAGTAGTGAATCAAGGCCAAACCATTTTCACTGAGGCTCAGCGTGCCCTGGCCTGAAGTCGTGTACTCATTTAAGTGGCCCATCCATGTCCAAGACTCTGACTTAGCCCAAGTATGGTTTCCCTCTTCTAAGGATAGGTCCAAGGATTGAGCCTGAACCTGATGAGATGCCATGAGAAAAATAAGACTTAAGAAAGTGACTTTAAAAGAATAAATTATCATATTCCAGACCTTGTAAGAGTTCGTCCCCTACTTTCGGCAGGAATAGGACTCGCTAAAGTCTAGTTTTATAAACAAGGTTCTTGCCGCTATTTAGCGGTTGGAACAAACAAAAACAGCACTCCGAAGCGAGTGATGGGTTCAGGAAACTGTTCGCCAAGATGAGGCGATTTTCCTTTTTTGTAATAGATAATAAAGCAATCCTGCGCATCCACATTCGGTACCGTCCGATGCTGCTCATATTCATATAACGGAACTTTATTCTTACATTCCATATGACTGACCGAGAGAAAACTTTGCTGTCTCTTTAATTCACCTAAGAATGTGGAGACCTCAACCGGTATTATATTTTGAAGAGAAGCCAACTCTATCTGAAGAAGCTGGCTATCGTCTTCAGATAGATTCTTCATTGCTCCCACAATTTCCTCTTTATTACTGAGAGCCTCTTGCTTAGCCATGATTGTACAATTTGTACAGCTGTTCACTAGTGAAACAATGAAAGCCAATTGGGCACCCCGAGTGCCTTTCACCTCTTTGTCGTAGCTCGGAGTGTTAGGAATATGATCGTAACCATCGAGGTGCCTGCGCTCATGAATCAAGGTTAGAATTCTTCGAATTCGATTGTTCTGAAAATACTCCGGAGGAAGGGTAATACTCCGGGCACTTATATTGGAACACCCGAAGTAATCCACCTTGCTCAAAGGAGTACAGGGTTCACCGTGGGAGGCCTTCAATTGCTTGATCCCTGTGATCAGCCATTGAAAAAAACCAGATCCAGAGAAAGTATTCTGAGAAAATATCGTTTTATACAATGCAGAAGGCTTGCCGCCGTTGATTGAGGCTAAGACCGCAAGATCATGAACCAGAGCCTCAATCTCGTCTTTAGAAAATCCATGATTCGGAGCGAGTCGCTCACTGACGAGTTGATGGACTTTACTTTCGAGGGAAGCCTCCACTTTCAGCTCAAGCGAAAACTGAGAGTTTACGCCGGCAAAGACACCCCCGCTCAAAGAAAAAACCACCATTATAGCTAACTTCAATATATTCATACGGCCCCAATATGCTAGATTCAGGCCTGGCTCAAAGATGGTTTATTTTTAATTGATAGGTGAGAAGTGTCTAATTCTCTTTTTTTTGGCGCTGATTGTCCCTGCATAAATATAAATTTTTCAAATATTTTTCACGTTCCGGATCGTGGAGGGGTGACTTTCTTTTGAAAAAGCTTCTGATTAACACCATCATCAATTTCCTCTTTAAATTTTGGAACTTTTTTCTCTGAACCTAAATCATCTTCTTGTGTCGAGAAGGGCGTCAAATAATAGCTGGGTTCGCTGTCCCAAGAATAGAGAAGACCAATGCCCACGTGAAAACCCGCCCCTGTATTAGATCCCGTGATTGTCATTCCACCGCCGGTGGTGAGAGTCCAAGCGTTTTGGATCTTAAACTTTAAAAAAACTTCAGAATCCACCAAAGAGGGATTCACTGAATAAAATTTCGCACTGCCGGCATCCACGCGATCCGTGACGATGAGGCGTTGGGTTTTGTTAACGGTGTCTGGATCCTCAGTAATGCTCTGATAACCGAAAATTTTTCCACCCCACCCCCACTTAAGATAAGAGGCTTCCACCCCTAATCCCCAAGGCAAAAGTGACGAGCGACTTTGACGGAAGGTCCCGCCAATATAACCAAAAGTAGATACCGTGGAGAACTCTCTTTGGATCCGTAAAAGCCCGGTCGCTTCTCCGACGCCTTCATTATTCAAAACAGTATCCGTATTCGGATCGATTTCATTAAAAGGGATTAAGACATTAAAATCCGTAACCACGTCAAACAAATCGCTATAGGGCCGATAAGCATAACCTAATTTTAAATCACTTATGGCGGAGTTCGAGCGGGTATAACCAACTCCATAACTAGTGGCATTGGCAATGTCGAGATTCCCATACCAAGCACTTCTCTTGCTCAGTTCATGGCGAACCATTAAATAAGCATTGAAGATATCATAAGATTGGCCGTAAGGTAGACTATGATAAGAACTTCCAGAGCTTGCATAGTTTGCCTCGGTTTTAAAATACTGGGTTTCAATCCCAAGGTCGTAAGTTCCTTTGCGAAAATGTTGGTAATCGTCGAACGAGGCCCACACAGTTTCACTGGTCAGTGCTAGAAAATTTAGTGTAAATAAGCATAGAGGCAAAAGATGTGCAATTTTCATAACTCTCCCATAGTAACAGATTAACAGGAACAGAACCGAGGTAAAGAACTTGTCTACCCCGCCAAATAAATCCCTACTTGCTATCATATTTTTTACTGTTTTCATCTACCTTGTGGGCTTTGGAATATTAATTCCAATTGTTCCCATCTTAAGTCGAGATTTCGGAGCAACTGCTCTGCAAACCGGCCTTTTGATGTCCGTCTATTCCTTCATGCAATTTGTCTTCGCCCCCTTCTGGGGAACCCTGAGTGATCGCATGGGACGTCGGCCCATCTTGCTTTTCTGTCTCGTGGGCGAAGCTTGCTCCTACCTTATTTTTGCATGGGCCAGATCCCTTGAATGGCTCTTTGTGGCCCGGATTCTCGCTGGCTTTTTCGGTGCTAGTATTTCCACCGCTTCTGCTTATATTTCAGACATAACCCCGCCCAATGAAAGATCCAAAGGGATGGCCTTGATTGGAGCCGCCTTTGGTTTAGGTTTTGTGGTCGGTCCTGCTTTAGGGGGAGGCTTGGCTCTCTGGGGCCAGCATATTTCCGATGCTCCTCACTTTCAAACAAGCTTCTGCGCCCTTTGGGTAGGGGCTTTATGTATGGGTGGTTTCTTCTTTGGTTTGAAATTCCTCAAAGAGTCCCTCACCGAGAAAAATAAAAACACTCATAGCAAAAAACGTTTTCAACTCCTCAAGCATTACCTAGCTCAAAAAACAATGGGCGCTATGCTCAGTGTTTATTTTTTGTCCTCTTTAGCCATGTCAGGAATGGAGGCGACTTTGATTTTATTTATGGCTGAAAAATTTGGTTGGCAGCTCCAGCAAGTCAGTTTTGGCTTTGCTTACATTGGAGTGATCACGGTGCTGTCGCAAGGAGTTTTCGTACGGCGGCTGATTCCTAAATTGGGGGAAAGAAAAATTTTGCGGATAGGCCTGGCCAGCTTTGCCATCGGACTGACTGGCATCGCGTTTGCACCGACGATTCCCTGGATGGGAGTAACGATGACCTTGTTAGCATTAGGAACCAGTTTCACCAACCCCGCCACTCTCGGAAGTATCAGCCTCCTCGCGGGTACGAGCGAACAAGGAGTCACCATGGGAGTCGCACAAAGTTTAGCTTCTCTGGGCAGAATCTTAGGGCCCGCCCTCGGGGGCATCGTTTATGAAAAAATCGCAATCAATTCACCCTTTTTAGTTTCAGGATTTTTAGCTTTGTCTGGACTAACCACTGTGATTATAATTTCTAAAAACCTTCCCGACTCTGGGAAAAAAGTGAGTTAACATGGCACAGTCCATTGGTTTTTTTCAATTTGATAATCTGGTGAAGTCGCGTATCGGTTTTATCTTTATCAATCTTGGCGTCGACACCAGTGCTCTTTATCATCACATGGAGAAGAGCCATTTAGAGAATACCCTCTTACGATTGCCGGAAGGCGAACTCGCAAACGTCAGCACTGCCACCATTGTTGCCGCTCTTGCCAATCAGGCAAAAGACAGCGCTGTCATTGTGTTGAGCCCTGACGGAGTGACATCTTTGGAAGTTGCCACTGCGCTAGAGAAAGCAGGATTCTTGAATGTCTTTGATGTTAAAGGCGGTTGGAAACAAATCCTTGCAGATCAAGATTAGTTTCATGCTCTGGCGCAGATCTAGAAATTTTCTCCGTATCTCTTCCTCAAGATAGTCCTCAGTGTTGCAAACTCTAAAAATGGTCTGATTTGGAATGACCATCAAATCAGAGCAAACGCGTAATTCTCCATAAAAAAGCCCCTGTTTTCCGTGGGTCTTAAGCCCTTGTTCCCTCTGTATTTTTTTCATTCATTGCCTTATGACTCTATTTTTCGGCGTTTTTTACGGTAACTGCATAAGAAATCGCCCGCTAATGCTTGCCCAATGGCCCCCTAAGGTCTAGACCGACCCCTGCATGATGAGATTCAAGCGTTTGATAATGATCAGTATTCTAAGCTTTACGACTTTGGCAATGAATGGCTGTGATGCTATTTATTGGAATGAGTCCGAGAGTGCCTCGCAGGTCCATAATGACCAGCCGGAAATCAAGGTTCTAACTCTATTGAACCCCCTGACCTATTCGACCGATAAAACAGGACATAAATTCGGTATTGACCATGATCTGCTCGAAAACTTTGCGGAACAATACAATCTTCGAGTGCAGTTTATTCCCGTCGCGAATGAAGTTGAAATGAAAATAGCTTTGGCTGCAGGCATCGGTGATATTGCCGCAGCTCGCTTAGCCACTCCGCAAGACAACCATGATTTTTTAGTTGGTCCTACTTACGAAGAAACTTTCTTAGCTCTTTTCTGTCAGACCAGAGCCCAAGTGGCCAATGTGGCTGATCTCAAAAATAAAAAAATCGCGATCCTTTCCAAGGACAATCTTCATGGCTTTACGCAAAGATTGCGTAAGCTGGCTCCCCAATCCAGGATTCAGGTCACGGTTTCAGCATCGCCAAAAATTTTGTTTGAACGAATGGCTCGCAAACAAGTTGATTGCGTGATGGCGGAAAATCTTGAGGGAGAATTTTATGCGCGTTATTATCACAAGGTAGAAAAAGTGACGCCCTTAACCAAGAACTATTCCCTGAGTTGGTTGATCCGCCCTCACCTGACAGATTTGAATCGCTTGCTCCAGGCCTGGTTTCAGCGAGCCAGCCGCAATGATGAAATCATGCGTGTGCATGATCGCTATAAACTTTATCTTTCAGAGCTGGATCGCCAGGATGTCTTGCATTTTATGAAACAAACTCGTCTGACATTGCCCGACTTTGAACGGCAGTTTCGCAGAGCGGGACACGAAAACAATTTACCGTGGCAGCTGATCGCGGCAGTCTCTTATCAAGAATCCAAGTGGAACAGTGCCGCCGTCAGTTACACAGGGGTCCGTGGCATCATGCAACTCACTCAAGAGACGGCCGCGCATTTAGGAGTAGAGGATCGCAATGATCCTCTGCAAAGCATCTGGGGCGGAGCTAAGTACCTGCGCTATTTAATGAATAAGACTCCGCCTTATTTAAATTTTAAAGATCGTCTTTGTTTAACTTTAGCCGCCTATAATATGGGCTATGGCCATCTCCGAGACGCTCAAAAACTTCTAGCGAGACAAGGTAAAAATCCTTATTCTTGGCGCCATTTGCGAGAAGCTTTGCCTTTGCTGGAAAATTCTTCTTATGAACCGGAATTAGAATTTGGCCTCGCCCGCGGCAGCGAAACCATTGAATTCGTGGAACGAGTCAGTGGTTTTTATAACCTTATGGTGGCCACTCAGCTGTAATCCTTAGCTGTAACTTTTACGGTGATTTACGGCATAATCCTTGAAACATTCCTTCTGTGTCGACAACGAGGGTATTCAGATACAATACACTCGTTATAAGTCCCTCTAAACCGCCACTGACTGGTAAATATTTCGACAGAGGCAGCGTAAAAGGGCTCAAGGACACGTACTTCACACACGTACCTAACGTAAGACTTAAGGAGAGGAAAATGAAATCATTCAAAATGCGTTACTTTTTTATAGCCCCCATGGTGGTTTTGGCAATTGTTGCTTGTGCAAAACGCGACAGCGATTTTGCTAAACGGGCTGAGGATGCGAGAAACGCTGCGAATAAAACAACGCCTCCGACTTCACCTACTCCTTCACCGACCACGGATCTAAAAGCACCGAGTCCAGCCCCTGCAGATCCGGCAAATCCGACCACGGACACCTCAGAGGATCAAGATGGCACAAAAGATCTCTATAAAGAGAGCTGTAAGAATCCGATCGTCATGGAAGTCCAAGAAGATGAAACCGAACTTGCGATTGACGACTTGGTAAGTAAAGAAAAAAGCTCATACATTCTTCAGTCTTCAGAGTTCTATGTTGATCATGCTGTGAAGGACGCTAAAGAAAACAGCTTGCCGAAAAACCAATTGCATGTCACAGGGTCACAGTATGAACTTCCAAAAGATTTTGATAAGACAGCAACTGATGAAAATAAAATTCTTGTTATTTGTCACACTGTAAAGGCTGACAAAACTTCGACTCAAAAGATGAGTGATAACTTCATTCTTCCTTATGAGATCAGCGCTGCAGACGGATCCGTCACTGTGCTTCGCCAAGATAAAATTGATATCGACAGCAAAGCCACTATTAAAAAAGTTTCAACACTTTACTCTCAAAAATTCAGTTTGAAACAACTGTTGGCGGATCCTCAAGTTAAACAGAGCCTCATCGTAAAACATTCTGACGGCAGCATCGTCATAAAGCTTCAATTGACAAATACCGAAGATAAAACAGATGCCTTTATATCTGCAACTTATACACTTAAAGAGCCGGCTAAAAAATAATTAAGCCTGCTCTTTCTTTTCATTGATTATTCTCTCTCTCTTATTCCACAGTGACCGACTTCGCAAGATTGCGAGGTTGGTCCACATCATAGCCCAGACTGCTTGCTAAATGAAAGGCCATCAACTGCAAAGGAATCGCCTCTAAAAGAGGGTTTATAATCCAGTGGGTTTTTGGCAAAGACAGATAATACTGACTAATAGACTTCAGCTTCTCATTGTCACCTGTTCCAATCGCGATCACCTGACCCCCACGGGCGCGGGCTTCTTCGAGGTTGCTCATGGACTTTTCATAGAGTTCGTCGTGGGGAGCCAACATCACAATCGCCATACGCTCGTCAATAAGAGCCAAAGGACCGTGCTTCATTTCACCTGCGGCATAACCTTCGGCATGCATATAGGCCAATTCCTTCAGTTTGAGGGCTCCTTCCATCGCAATCGGAAAACTCACGCCACGGCCCAAATAAAGAAATCCACGGAACTGACGGAGCTTGTGGGCAGCTTCATCGAAATATTTGTCATAAGCCAGAACCACTTCCATTTGACTGGGGGCCGCCAGAAGCGCCTGCGCAAATTCCTTTTCTTTTAAGGCATCAATCACATTGCGAGTGCGCCCCATTGCTACGGCAAAACAATTTAAAACAGCCAAGGTGCTGGTAAAGGCTTTCGTGCTAGCGACGCCGATTTCCGGACCTGAATTCATATAAAGGTGACCATGGGCCTCACGATCAATGGTCGAGCTTGGCACATTGCAAATACTGAGGGTTGTGGCCCCCTTTTCTTTCGCTAAACGAATGGCAGCCAAGGTGTCTGCGGTCTCACCACTTTGGGAAATTGTGATGACCAAGGTTTTCGGTGGGATGACAGGGTTGCGATAACGGAATTCACTCGCTATATCGACTTCCACTGGAACTTGGGCAATATTTTCCATTAAATATTTACCGACCATTCCCGCATAACTGCTGGTTCCACAGGCGATGATAAAAATCCTGTCGATCCCTTTGAGCACCTCTTGGGTCTTTTTCCAATCTTGTTGGCTGTCGAGTTCATCCAACTTGTTGACCAAGGCACCAAAGCCCACATTTTTTAAACGAATCGAAAAACTCTCTACGTTCAAGTGCGGCTCTATCGCCGCCGCCACGGCTCGTGGCTGCTCGTAAATTTCTTTCAGCATGAAATGCGAGAAGCCTTGTTTTTCGACAGTTTGCGGATCCCAGTTGAGTTCTACGGTTTTTTTCTCAATGGGAACACCCGCAGCGGAAAGAATTTTAACCTCAACTCCATTGATCAATGCGATCTCGCGATCATCAAGATAAATAAATTTATGGGTATACTGAAGAAGCGCTTGCACATCACTGGCGACAAAAGCCTCACCCGAACCCAGTCCCACCACAAGTGGAGGGCCATCTTTGAAAGCCACGAGTTGATTTGGATTTTTCTCCCACATCACGACGATGGAAAAGGCCCCACGGATTTTACTGAGAATCCGTTCGACGGCCTTGTGTAAATCCTGAGTGACTTCCACTTCATTGGCGATCAGGTGGGCGACCAACTCTGAATCCGTATCGGAGGTGATCGTAGCGCCCTTTGCAATAAGGTCTTCGCGAATCTCCATATAATTTTCAATGATACCGTTATGAACTAAATTAATGCCCTTCACTTGGTGAGGATGAGCATTGCGTTCTGTGGGAGCCCCATGAGTCGCCCAGCGAGTGTGGCCAATACCGATTTGGCCATCGAATTTTTCATTGATCAGTTTGTCTTCAAGGGCTTTTAATTTTCCAGAGGCGCGAACGCGTTTTGTTTTCCCCTCATGTAAAATGGCGATCCCGGCAGAGTCATAACCGCGGTACTCCAATTTTTTAAGGCCGGAGACAATCACATCCTTGGGGTTTTGCGGACCGAAATAACCAACTATTCCACACATAATTTTATTCCTCGCTCACAGGCACTGCCGGAGCCTTCGCCATGTAATTTTCTTTAATAACTTGTTTGCCCCGAGCGACAGCCAAAGCCTTCGCTGGAACGTTTTTGGTAATCGTCGAACCTGAGCCAATCACCGCATCGTCACCGACTTCAATCGGAGCCACGAACTGCGTGTCACTTCCAACAAACACGCGGTTGCCGATGATGGTTGGATATTTCTTTTTGTCAGCGGCGTAGTTGCAAGTGATGGTGCCACAGCCAATGTTCACTTCTTCACCCACTTCCGCATCGCCCAAATAGGTCAAATGGCCTGCTTTCGATTTCTTGCCGAATTTTACTTTCTTCATTTCCACGAAATTACCCACATGGGCTTCTTCGCCAATTGAAGTCTGCGGGCGAAGTCGAGCATAAGGTCCCACTGAAGCTCGGTCAAAGATCACCGTTTGCTCAATATAGCTCCCAGCACGGATCTGCACGCTGTTGCCAATTTGGGAATCAGAGATAAACACATTAGGCTCAATCACAGAAAAAGATCCTATCTTCGTGCTGCCACGAAGCACCGTGTTTGGATAAAGCACCGAACCTGCGCCCACCTCCACGGACTCTTCTACATAAGTTGTGGTGGGATCAATCATCAAAACGCCCTCTTCCATCAAGCGTTTGGTTTTACGTCTGAAAAGAAGCTTGGTCGCGTGCGCAAGTTCCATTTGATCATTCACTCCAACGGCCACCTTAGGAGAAGCTTTAATCGCCATGACTTTACAGCCATCCTCGATGCATAAAGAAATCAAATCCGTCACGTAAAATTCATTTTTAGAATTGTGATTGTTAATTTGCGGCAAGTACTCAGTCAACACACTGGCTTTGGCGACATAGATTCCGCTATTGATCTCGCGAATTTTTAAAGTATCGGAGGAAGCATCTTTTGCTTCCACGATCGCCTTCAAGGACCCCATATGACGAACCACTCGACCAAAGACGCCCGGCTTTTTCACTTCAGCAGTGACCACTGCTAAATCACATTTCTCATCACGGAAAATTTGCAGGAATTTTTTAATATCCTCGGCCTCGATCAAAGGATGATCACCGTTCATGATGATGACATCTCCTTCGATGTCCTCCACCTTTGCCGCTTTCACCGCATCCGCAGTGCCCAGTTGATGTTCTTGGGCGAAGCAAGTCACTCCCATGGGCTCCACCACGGAACGCACTAAATTTTGGCCGTGACCTACGACCACTCGCAAATCCGTGGCTCCAGCCTTTTTAGAAGCCTGGATGACCTTTTCAATCATGGGACGACCCGCTACAGGATGCAGCACTTTGGGAAGAGGTGACTTCATACGGGTCCCTTTACCTGCCGCCAAAATAATCATTGCCAGTTTGTTGGGGAGAGGATTCAACTGTGCCGCTTCCTTCGTATCATTTTTTGCCATGGAATTTCTGTCCTTTTCAAGTCTCAAAAAATCAGGCTTAATTATTATATGCAAGCAAAAATTATTCACCAAACTTCTTGGGCCCGAAGCTCCCGCGGCACTCCTCTGGAATTGTATAAAAAAACACACAACCGTGATCAAAAAGCTACAGATCCGATTCTGTTTGCTCCTATCCTGTTTGTCGGTGGTGTTCACGGTGACGAACCCGAAGGCGTCCGCTTGGCGCAGGAATTCCTGATTTGGTTGCGGAAAACCGAAACTGAATCTTCAGAAAAAATCCTTCACTCTTGGCTGCTGGTCCCCTGCCTGAATGTCGATGGTTATCTTCGCAATGAACGCACCAATGACAGGGGCGTTGATTTGAATCGCAATTTTCCTTCACGGGATTGGAGTTCAGAAGCCAAAGCACCTCGCTATTATCCAGGCGCCCGTGCTGGCAGCGAAGCGGAAACCCAGGCGATGGTCCAGTTGATTGAAACTGAAAAACCCAAACTGATTGTGCATTTTCACTCCTGGGAGCCTTGCGTTGTTTATACAGGAGCCCCTGGAAAAGAGGCTTCGACAATTTTGGCGGGCAACACTGGCTACGAGGTTCGTGAAGACATTGGTTATCCGACGCCTGGCAGCCTTGGACAATATGGTTGGCTTGATCACAAAATTCCCGTGATCTGCATCGAAGAACAAGAGAGAATTCCCCTCAATCAGGTGTGGTCCCACTTCGAGCAAGGCCTCACGCAACTGATGATGACGGATTTTTCGCTCTAAGGACTCCGATGACCGCGATTAAATGCATCGCTTTTGATTTAGACGACACCCTGGTAGACACCAGCCAGTTGCTGGTGCCCATGGCCGCCCGTCGTGCCTGTGAGGAAATGATCAACCACGGAGTTAAAAGTGATATAGACACTTGTTTAGCTTGGCGTGCAAGTCAGACAGCGGATCTCACGCATCAAGAAATCTTCCAACGATTCATCGCTAAATATGGCTCTACCACTCCAAACGTCGCTTTGCAGGAAGCGATGAAAGCTTTTTATAATCCCGAGGTGCCAGCTAAACTTCCATTGATGGAAGGGGCGGAGACCAATCTCAAAAAGCTCGCGGAAAGATATAATTTGTTTTTAGTGACCTCTGGAGAGCCCGAAGCTCAGATGAAAAAAGTCAAAGCACTGGGTATTGAATACTCTTTTCGGAAAATCTACCTGGTAAATAATTTTAAACACCAGACTAAGAAAGAGGCCTTTGTGGATATTCTCAGCAGTGAAAGTCTTCAGCCCGAGGGACTTTTGAGTATTGGCAATCGCTTATCGCAAGAAATCCGTTATGCGAAGCTCTGCGGGGCACGGACTTGTTACTTTTGCCATGGCGAGCACGTGGGGGAGCAACCCACGCAGCGGGAGGATTACCCGGACTTTACGATTTACAAGCATAGCGAACTGATCAAGGCTTGTGGGTTGGGATGAGGGGCTTTGGGGATGAAAAAACACTGATTTAAAGTCGGTGTTTTTTGATGCAGCTCTAGGAATGGTTCTTAGGGATTTTAATCAGTTTACCTCATACCCCTTGATTCAGTAGATTTTGTTTTCGCCTTAGGTTCAACAGATTCTGCTGTTCGAAAATATTTTTCAATATCTTTACAAAGATTCCCTTTGTATCCATATTTACCTGAATAATCAGGGTTATTTATGGTTAGCTTTTCTTTTTTATATTCCAGGCATTTTTCAACAGTTAAAGAAGCACCTATTTTATTGCCATTGAAAGACTGTTCAACTTCGACAAAATCTAGAACGCATCTATCATCTTTGGATATAAAGTAGTAAGTGGCCTTTGATTCACTTCCGAGCGGAAATGAAAAGCTTGGAGTATGAGGCTCTATTTCTTTTGTAGTTACAGTCCAGTTGGAATTCAATGAGGTGCCAAAATTACCAGGTTTTCTTGCACCAGCTTTCACAGTAAATAATTGACGCGAAGTCCTTTGTGAGAAATTTCAAACTCTGGAGAGTTCGGATTACCTAAATCTAAGTTGCATTTGCTTTCACTGTTTTTGCAACGAAGCTCATTGTAACCAAATTGCTTCACTACTTCTTTAGAAACTTCCAGACATGTTTCAGCATAAACGTTATTTGAGAAAAAAAGAAGAAACCACATCGATACAACTTTTTTCATAAAGTTCTCCATCATTAAAGCTCATCGGCATTTTTATTTATTGATTGATATGGCCTTTGTCTAGGAATAATAATCTAAAATCAAATAACAATAAGCCAGATAAGGAACACAAACATACTGGCTTATTGAACCAGGCTCTTAAAGACGTGGTAATGAAAAAACCAACTCACTTGTGTATAAAATATTTCCAGGCCGCAACGATTTTTATTTTTCCTTCAGCTACTTTCAAAGCACCATGCTTCCGCAGCTAAGGTTCCATACTTTTTACACTGAGCAAAACCCTCGAGTGATGATGCGCAGTAAAGCGATGAAACAGAGTCCCAAGAATCTTTACGTGGGACCCTTTGCCTACCTTTCGGAAGCGAGCCCAGAGCTCGTCATTCTCCCCATCAATGGCCAACTGCAGGATTCTGACATTCCTCTCTTCTTCGACATTTTCCACGCCCGGATGCTTTCCTTTTGGCAGCACATCGATAGGCGAGGTTAACTTTAAATAAAAATGCCGTTCGATTTCATCGCCGCTCTTAATACTTTCGTAATTGGGAGGACCAGGAAAGACTTGCAAGTCTAGGATTCCCTCCAATTCCACAGTTGAGGGTCCATAGGTAAGAACTTGATTGCGAGCAAATGATAGGCTGGAAGACAGGAATAGGAATACAGATAGAAAAAGAGACTTCATCCCTTGTTCTCCAAATTATCTGAAGATTCCGAATTAGGACGGGCTCGCAAAAACTGATTTCCTTTCGGCGAGGTGGCAACAACAGCTTCAACCTTGCCATCTAAAGTAAGCGCAACACCTTCGCTTTTGGAGACCCAACCATATCCCTCGATTTGATAGGATTGAATTGTACCTTTCTTATCTCGTTTTACGGCGGTAATTTCACCTTTGACCGAATACTCCAAAATAGTACCTTCTTTACCCCATCCTTCCATTTGCTCAATGGCTCTCCAGAGTTTTTCAAATTCTACATCTGAAAATTCCTTGATCTTTTTATTGCCTTTTATTCCTATCTTCTTACGCATGAATGCTATGTACTTCTTTGTGTCGTTTTCTTTTGGCGGTGCGTAGACCTTCATCAATAAAGCAATGTCTTTATTACCATGCACATTTTTAAGAGAATCAAGTAGCGCACAATGACCTGTTTCATAATCTGGAAAAATAGCAAAACCGCCGGCTGCGCCAATAGTGCCATTTCTCTTGCTTACGTTTCCTGGCACAAGGTTTCCAGGGTTCTGATTTCGCCATGGTCTGCTTCCGCCCACGAACTTCCATTGTTTTCCGTCAGCGTCTGTATAAATCACTGAATGACCTTGTCCAGGCTCTGCCTTCGTATATTTGGGCATATTTTTCACTCTCCCTACCATTCGTCAGCGTGGATTCTACTCTTTTACATAAAGAATCCGATGTCAATTTCGATATAAAAATATCTGCAATAAAATTGACATCGCTACCGTAATGCCATTAAGATCGCAACTCAATCAGGGAATATGACAAGATGGCCTTGCACAGTAACAGAAAGAAAACTGCTAGAAAAGGATCTCAGCTCTCTTTCTTTAACAAGAAAATTCCACGAGTTTTCGGCGGATCTCTCCTTAAAGGGAATGCGAAAGTACAACGCCCTCTTTCGACGAAGGAATCTATTCACCTGGTGCTTAAGTCAGGACAAGCCTTGGGCGCCTATTCAATGTTACAGCAGCGCAATGCCGGTAAAATCGACGATATCATCCGATTCCATGCAAAAAAATGTGGTGTAAAAATCTATCACTTTGTAAACGTCGGGAATCACTTACACCTGGTGATAAAGTTGAGTGATCTTAAACTCTTTGCAAAGTTTATCCGTACCATCACCGGGCTTATTGCAAGACATGTATTAAAGAAACAACGAGGGCCGAAGCAAGAAGACAGCCCAGCATTAGGGTCCAAAAAGACACCTTCTTTTTGGGTTGCTCGTCCTTTTACACGTCTTATTGCCTGGGGAAAAGACTACAACTTTGTAGCTGGGTATATGAAAAAAAATAGAAACCAGGCAAAACGCTATTTTATTCCCTGGGGCTTTGATGTCGTTGATCCTGATCTTATTCAATTCTTGAACACCGGCTAGACCTAGTTCCAGTTAGACCTGCGCAAGAAATGAAAAATAAACCCTGCCATTGCGTCTTTCTTTCCGTAAAATCAAACGCATGCGGATGATGAAAACCAGTTTTTTATTGATCGGTCCATGGGAATCGAGGCTTGTCGAGCTCGGAGCTCAAATCCTCCCCGATCTTACTCACGCGTTGAAGTGGAGCAAAGAGGCCCTTTGCGACGTGGTGGCGCTGCCCGCAGTCGTTCTGCTT
>DATBTE010000057.1:0-1784 GCA_036559425.1 Pseudobdellovibrionaceae bacterium
CTTATTAAGGAAATGATTAACGATGAATTGGCAAATATCAAAAATTGAAGTCTCTAGCTTCAAAGCGTTCAAGCAAGTATTGCTGGACCTTCACAATTCATCACTACTGACTCTGGATGGACCCAATGGATTCGGCAAGACAAGTATTTTCGATGCCATTGAATTGTTACTCACTGGACAAATAAAAAGGATCGGCAACCTTTTCTCCAAGGTGATGACTAGAAACAAGAAGAATTATGAAGATAACCTCTTTTGGAACACTCGGTCAGGTAAGAAAGACTTAATGATCAAGATTGAGTTCTTCAACGAAGAGCGCAGGTTTACGTTGGCAAGGTATGCATCTTCTCAAACCTTGACGCAAAAAGCACTGAATCGTGCGGATAGCTTTTCGCAGTTCAGCCTATACGAACTACCAGACTTTTCTTCAACTGACTTTTCTCCAGAGAACTTGCGCGGTAATGAATACATTGAGGAGCTCTTCGGCGAAAATTTCAGGGAGAACTTCTGTTTCCTAAACTACCTTGAGCAAGGACAGAATCAGTTATTGCTTACAAGAGTAGACGACAGAAAAGATGCCTTAGGTAACTTATTCAATATCACTGACATCGCGATGGAAATTGAGAACTGTAAAGCAGTTGAACGCAGTCTTAATAGGTTTACCAAAAATGATACGCGCAAATTCCAAGAAAACGAGTTGCTCGCCGAGTGTGAATCGCTTAGAGCCATGGCGCAAGCTGACCTCGGTAGCGTTGAGTACAAAAAGCTGTCCACCGTTGACCAGCAGCCAGGATGGGATAAAGAGAATCTCTTCCCCACTTACTCAACCGAAATCTTCGATTTATACCGTGAATCGACACGAAAGCTTCAGGAGCTTCTTCCCCTAAAAGGCGCTGTTCGAATTAGATATCAGAATGAGCGCATTGAAACCTATATTCAGCAGAATATGGCTTCGCTACGAAGCCTGGCTCAATTTGGCTCTGATACAAAAAAGCTAAGCACTCTTGATAACACCAAAAAAGAGCTGTCTCAACTAACGAACGCCAAGGCAATCCTTCAACGAGGCTCGACCGTCATCACCCTTGCAGAGGCCCAAGCTCTATCTGGTTGGGAAGCCGAAAGATTGAAGTGGTTTGGAGAGCTAATCTCCGTACGTAACGACCTCCAGCAAAGGAACCAAGCAAATGCCAGTGTTGCGGCTGAACTGGCTCGCTTGAAGGCTAAACTGCTTGAAGAACACGGCAAGCTTCACCCCGATGATTCAACTTGTCCACTCTGCGGAGCCGACTGGAAATTGCATCAAGCCATGCTGGATGCAGTCGAGGACAGATCACAAAAAATCGCCAATACGTTGGGTGCTGATGGGAAGGCTCTCGTCGACGTGACAACTCGGATGAACAACGAACTGGCACCAATAGCTGCCCACGTACAGTCCCTCGAAACGACTCTATCGAGTGGCTACAACGAGGCTCTTCACCTTGCTCTAGAAAGTGAAAAAGTTCGCTTGGATAGTATTTCACAGTTGGCTGAACAACTTGAAGCCAATGTTACAACGATCAACTACCAGTATTCAGCAAATGCAGAAATTGTTGAAGCGCGCCTGCGAGAGCTGATCGCGTTGATACGAGCAAAAAAAACAGTCGAAACCGAGGTACTGCCCGATGATTGGAAGCAGATTGTCAATTCTGCCTTTAAAGTTATTGAAGACTTCTACATCATCGAACAGGAAGATCTGACCGACAAAATTTTGTACATTACGATCAAAGCTAATGAAGCACGAAATAACA
>DATBTE010000058.1:0-1525 GCA_036559425.1 Pseudobdellovibrionaceae bacterium
TAAATGGCTCGGATTCTTTTAGCCAATCGGGGCGAGACGACAATTCATCAATTCGAGAAACGACACGGTCCGGTTCGATCTCAGCTTTGGTTGGATTTTTTACTGCGGAACTGCAGCCAGTAATAAGTAGTGAAAAAATTAACATATACTTCATGAAACACTCCTCTTTTATTAGTCTAATTTTTCATTTTTCCATTTCTCTTTAACCATTTTCAAACGTGATTCACACTTATCTTTGCTTTCGTGCCAAAAATAATATCGTGTCAGATCTCCCAAATTTGGATATTTACATTCGAAAACTGAGTTGTGATCGTCATAAAATGATGAGGCCTCGCAGACAGCGCCTCTACCTGACCACATATCAGATTCATTTTTTAAGTGACCCTCAAAGTTTGCATTTACCTTTTCACAAGGTTTAAATCTTTCGAAAGCCTGAGATGATTTTAGTTTTGTAAAAACCCATCCAAATTTAGCCGAAGATTTTGATATGGAAGAGCTATTTTTAACCAATTTATTCTGGAGATTCTTTCGAAAGCTATTGCATTCTTCTTGAGTTTCAAACCATGTACTTATTGAAGAGCCACCATCACTCATACAGATTATTGAATGGATATTTTCCTTATCGACTTTACACCCCTGCGGGTCAGTCTCCATCATTGTCGCTCCGAATTTTACGAAAGATCCACCCATTGAACACGTACCAATGAACTGTTTTTCGTTTTTTGGTTTATTATTAAATACAAACCAGCCGGCATTTGCGGTTTGGTGGATTAATATTGATAGTAGAGTCAACGTAAAGGCTTTATTCATTTTATTCCTTCTTTTTCAAGAGAGGTGAGGTCACTGGCATTTCGATTGTTACCTTGCACCAGCCACTAAACAGTTGAGTCGTTAATAATTCACTCATGGTTGGAGCCTGTACTGAGGATTCACCAAATACAAGATACTCAACAGAAACATCCAAAGCGCGCGCAACCTTCCTGGCATGAGACAAGGACTTCGGCTCCACGCCTGCGCTCCAGGTTTTAATTGTAGAAATAGGAACACCAGAAGCCTGACTCAATTTATTGAAAGTCATCTTCTTAGTTTTCATAAGGTGTTTTAGAATGGGACCAATTTTTACTTCATCGCTCATTACAAATAATTATCGTCTATAAAAGTATGTTTGATGAGCTAAAGACGATTCCATGAACCGTGGTATGTGAGGACGACCATTGGTCAATTGTTGTTTTCGAGAGAGAGTGGCACCATCAGGGCTAAGGTCTGAGTACAGGTAAGTAGACCGCGCAGGTCATTGCAAAGCTATTAATATTTGTCGATTTAGAGCCGATAAAGAGGAGCATATGTTTAAGCGAAGATATCGAAGCAAAAAACGAGAAGCAGAGGCCCTTGGATCGTTGATCTTTGTGGGTATTATTTTTGGTGTTCTTAGTTTCGTTTATCATGTAGCAATTGAAATTGGAAAAACACTCCTTGAATTCTTGAAAACCAATAATGGAAAGATTACGGCAGGAGTCGTCCTAGT
>DATBTE010000059.1:0-1814 GCA_036559425.1 Pseudobdellovibrionaceae bacterium
TTATAGTTTTTCCAAAAATCATTCAGTTGAAAAAATTGAGGGCCGTCTTCAACCCCTGCTGGCAATTTTACAGAGGAAACATAGGAAAGTCCTCCATGATAAGTACGTACCACTTCAGAAATCATTTTTGGAAGAAATGCAAAGCTCTCATGATTTTCCACAGCGGTCATTTTTTTTGCGAGTCCTGCCAGACGTTTCTGACTCCATAAATCGACGAGAAAAGAAAAAGGCTTCTCAGAAGTCAAATTCTTCATATTTTCTTCAATGTTCACGACTGGACACATTCCTAGGAAACTTTGATAGAGAGGTTGCCCTTTTGGAGAATTCAAATCATTCAATAAAGAAGCATAGAGGACTCCATGACCGCCAAGGCTGACTCCAAATAAGTGAAGACTCTCCACCAATTTACTGAGCGGTTCATTGGGATCCTTTAAAATTTGACCTACGAGAATATTCTGAATTGCCTCATCATAGCCGCCAAAAGAGAAACGACTGTTATCCGCGACAAAGTCCGTTCCAGACATGTTCTCCAACATCAAGACATTAAAGGGAGCTTGTTCAAAAAGCATCATCAGCCAAGCACGTTCAGGCATAAACTCTTCAACATTCGAAAAAATCCCCAGACGAATCACTACCAGAGGACGTTTCTTAAAATCCCCCTTAAGCCCCAGCAGACCCTTTAACTTAATATTTCCTGGAAGGCTAAAAACCACACGATGAAGAAAAGGATGGGCATGGGGCTCATACTTCATTGTCATCATCTTCGTAAAATTCGAGAACATACTATCGTGGCCAGTGGCAAACTCTTCACCGCAATCTTTTAAGTACTTTTGGATGAGGGCTCCCTGAAGCTGAATTGAATTATGAACGCGGGCATCTTGGAAACGCGCACTCCACAATTCGGTTGCACACTTACTAGAGAGCGCGCGGCCCTCACCACTTGGAGTCCAGGCAAGAAAGTCTTGGAGTAAAAAACGAAGCGGCGCTGAGTATTGACCGTCTGTCCGAGCGGCATACGGAGAATTTTCATCCGGAAACAAAACGCGAGAAGTTTGAAACTGCCGCATGAAATCTTGTTGTTGACTCCGGGCTGCAGAGACCGTCGCAAAAGCGGGCGAAAAAAACAGCATTAAAGTGAGTATAAAAACGCTTAGTTCAAAGGAACGCATTAAAAATCCTTTTGCTAGTAGCCATCAACTATGAAAAACACCTACTCCGCCATCTTTTTTTCAAGAACTACAAAGTATAAATCCTGAAGCTTTGGAATGCCAAACCTCTCATCTCCATAAGGAAAGGATTTATTTTCCCCCGAATTTTTATATCCATGTTTTTCATACCATTGAATGAGTTCCGTCCTTTGAGCAATGACCGTCATATAGATGCTAGTGCAGTCCCAAAACTGAGCAAAGGCCTCTGCCTCTTCCAACAGCATCGCTCCCAAGCCTTGGCGCTGTAAAGTAGGTTTTACGGTAAGCATGCCTAAATAACATTTTTCATCGTGTTTTTCGAGATGAACACAGCCCTCCAATTTGCCGCTATTTTCATTTTCCGCAAGCAACATGACGGAATTGTCTTTCTCAATAAGATGACGAATGCTTGCAACATCCGTTCGTTGGCCACTCAAAAGATCCGCCTCCGTGGTCCAACCCTTTTTAGCGCCTTCGCCACGATAAGCGGAATTGACCAACTCACTAATCTCTTTAGATTGCTCCGCTGCCAACTCAACACTTGCTTGAATAAATTCCCAGCTCATAAAGGCTCTCCCTGATTGAGAGTTATCCTATCAGGATTGACTGATCGGGGCAATTTGAAGT
>DATBTE010000060.1:0-11322 GCA_036559425.1 Pseudobdellovibrionaceae bacterium
TAATCTGGCATTGCCATAGGGTCAACACTTGCCAACCCATATTTGCTAATTCTGTAGTAACAAGCGCATCTCTTGACCTGTTTTTATTAATTTTTGTTTCCCAGAAAGCAGTATTTGTAGATGGAATTTTGGACCTTTTGCACCCTTCATGCCCATGCCAAAAACAACCATGAATAAATATCACCTTCCTTCTTCCTGGAAAAACTATATCGGGCTTGCCAGGGAGGCCCTTAAAATGAATTCTAAACCTATATCCAAGTGAATATATTAAAGACCTAACTAGTTTTTCTGGCTTCGTATTTTTACCTTTGATACGAGCCATTATCTGGCTTCGCTTCTTTTTAGTATAAAGATCCGCCATATAAAAAGCCTTTTAAGTTCAGTGATGTGGTATCTGAACGGTGCATTTGAAAAAAGTTCCCCTGAATGTTTAAGCATCATTCTTTGAGGACTATAGGTCTCTATTCACTAAAGCACGATTTGCAAATTCCTCCAATTTGTTGTTTTATTTCCTGGAAAGCGTCATGCTTAATACTAATCTTTGATAGTAAAAAGCGTTGAATGGTAAAAATACCATCCCCATTAACATCACCGGTACTTCCAAGGCTGTTATGACAATAGTCTCTGAGGACATCTTTTGGAGGCTTGTTTTGGGATTTTTTAAATTCATCTAAATTATTTTGCACTATAAATTCTTCAGGTGTTTGAAAAGGAAGATATAAAAATCGTTCTTTTGCAAAAGCTAAAAATCTTCTCATATGCTGAATTCTTTCCGGAGAGTTCGAGAGAGATGGAAAATCGGGGCAATGCCCGAATACTTTGGCAACTACAGACTCTAATTTGTTGTTTTTTGACTCAGGGATATCTGAAGGATCGGGAATCTGACTATGTAATTTTTGGTCCCCATCAAACAGAAACCACTCATTTGAATATGGCTTGCTCATTTCAATTACTGCACGGCGAAGCATCTGAGTTGCTCCGCCTGGTTGAATCTGAAGAGCAATTTTGTCCCTAATATTAGGTGAAAGAATTTCGCTATATACTTTTTTGACAATGGCTTTCGCCAAACGATCCTCAACAATAATATTAGTTTTTTCGGCTACATTCCTTTGATACCCAAGATAAAATGAACTATCTTCTGCCGGTGCCTCATTAATAATATTGATCTTTTTAGTAGAACTATCTACATCTAATATTTTAATAGCGCAATCTGGTAATCCTTTTGCAAAATAGGGAGAGTGGGTAGAGATAATTACTTGCAAGTGTTTCTCACGAATCTTGTGAAGTAAATAGTCACGCAACCGACTTTGGGCTTCGATATGTAGTGATGTTTCAGGTTCATCTAGTAAGATCAAGGCGCCTTCTTCAGAGTTTTCAAGAGCGTATACAAGCCGTACGATGCTGGTTTCTCCGCTACCGGCAAAGGCTTCAGAATAATTATTATTCTCATCATTCTTTTTTATATAAACTGAAAAGCTTCCTGATAAGTAAAAATCATGTTCAATATAGACAATTTCTGAATATTCTGTGGCAAGGATATTGTTGACGATCTCTCTTTGCTTCCTAGTAAACTTATTATTGCTGAATATTCTATTTTTTTTGAAATAGATTTTAGTTTTCAATTCCTCTTCGATGGCTACCTTTAAAGCTTTAGAATGGTTTCTAATCCTCTTTTTACGGATTGCTCTTGATTCAGAATTACTATCTTTATAAAAAGCTTTATCGAAGGCACTTATCTCAGCCCTAAAGTCTAGGTAATGTACTGCTTTATGGATAGGATTCCAACGCCTGTGCGTTTTACTTAAATATGGCAGCATGCTTTTTTCAACAGGAGGAATTTTGAGCATGCCATATTCGGTTTTGGGACGAGCAGTTTCCCAATAGTCGGGGTCATCCGTTCTTCTCATTCTGGATTTCAAAACTTCTGGCTGAATAAGCAAATCCTTAACAGTATAACGATAGAAATAAGCAGCCCTCTTTCCTTCAGTGTTATCAATTGGATCTATGTGAGTTGAGAACCAATACTCTCCTGTCGATTTCCCTTCAGGGCAACCGTAAAGAGCATGTAAAATAGAACTCTTGTTTGTGCCATTCTTTCCAATAAGAAGAGTTAGAGGGAACTCGAATTTAAGCTCCGAATCAGGAGTTAAGTTTTTATAATAATGAAATACAATTGAAGTTATATAAGGTTTATAACTTGGATTATTTTGAAACTCATTCTTAATACTTTCCACATCTACCATATAGATACCCATCTTCTATGCTCTTAAATAGTAGAAGATATCTTGATTTTAATAAAGTCAAAATAAAAGCCGGTTCCGATAACTGCGATTATGCTCCCGATTCCTTCTCACCCATTTGGGTGAGAGAATAGTTTGCAGAGGCTTCTGAACGATTGCGGCAGCCTGTGCTCTACTTCGGATGTTGTATTATCCCCCTTAAACCCTGTTTTTAGTACTCAGTCGCCAACATGATGGTTAAAACCCCTTGAGTGCTTGCCGGATCGGCAGGGTCTTCGCTATGAAACACCATGTTCTGGTCGTAGTAATCAATTTTCCAAAAGACATGAATGC
The DNA here is from genome assembly GCA_036559425.1 of Pseudobdellovibrionaceae bacterium. Lineage (GTDB taxonomy): Bacteria > Bdellovibrionota > Bdellovibrionia > Bdellovibrionales > Bdellovibrionaceae > JACMRP01. The sequence continues at coordinate 2,574 of DATBTE010000060.1, forward strand.
CTTGATGCGTTAGTGAACCAAAATCATGCTCGCCATGCGGGTCGTTATCTGGGGTGAACGCATTAAAGTTACGGACGGCATACAGAATGCCGACCTGCACCTCTTCGGGATGCGCCTGGATGCCTGCGGTCAGAACCAGGGTTCCGCTATTGTAGGTCGAGCGAAGGGCATCATTCAATGCTGCGATCCGGCGGCTTTTATCCAACTGAGACAAGACAAGACTCCTATTGGGCAGGTGACATCGCTGTCATTCTGTGCCAAAAGGAGCTGGCCCTGTGATTTGTGAGGGGAAAATATTACAAAAGCCTACAAATATTGCTCTGGCCGTCCATACAGCCAATAATCCTCTTGATTTATCTGGGTTAGGAGGGTTGTCATGCTGGAACGGCTATCATCTCAGGAGATAACAGAACTGGTCATCATTGTATTGCTTTCCTACCATATGCGAGAGGCTGACCGGTTGGAGTCCATCATCCAAGAGACCGGGCAAAAGAACCGATGGCATGAGTTCTGGCCCCAATTCCAAGCGCAGGCGGAAAACGATGAGGAGGCTCTCCGCCGCTTTACCCAATTTGTTATGGCTCAACTGGATGGCGGCGAGATCCACTTGCCTAGGACCAGTTGAAATTTTCAGAATCGGACTATGATTCCAAAAGTAAGCTGAATACGAGGTGTTGGTATGAAATACGAATCTATCAAGCTTCTATTTCAACAAGACAAGTATGTCCAGATTACCAGTGTGTTGATGCTGCTTGTATTTGGATACTCCTTCTACCATCTGTCTACATCTTTGGTGAAAAGCATGGAAAGTGAGCATCGTAAGAGTATTTACGAAATTCATTCAGGGAATGTCACCGTCAGAAACGATGTCTTTTCCGACAAGAGTTGGATCTTGAATAAATGTAATGAGCCAGCGGGTTACTGCTGGGAGCCGATTCCCAGCAAAGGATAATGGCGCCGTTGTATGACGGCAAGGTTTACTTATCAGAGGGCTTCGGAAGCTGACAAGCGCCTAACAGTTCCATTCTCCGCAGCGTTCTTTCCTGAGCACCCTGAAACACCGTTTCGAGTTCCTGTGCCAGAGTTGTTCCATTTTGTTCCGCAGCCTTCCTAGCTCTGAGGAGCAAGGTCTCAATGCCTTTTTCGGGCTTTTGTGCCGCCACCAGTTGAAACACCTCTGACAGCTTGTGCCAGTAGGTCTTCTCCAGTGAAGACAGAGAGTCATAAAAGCTGGCTTGGCTCATGGGGTATCCCTAACCGAGTTTCTCTTCGACACTGCGAATCTTGTCTTCCATCGTCTGTTGTTTATCGGTCCGAGTGCCCAGCTTGATGGTCGTAGAGATCCGAGGCGCCCCCATCTCGTGGATTCTTTCATGACAGCGTTGAATGGCGGCAAACACCTCGTCCCATTCCCCTTCGATATTGGTGCCATAGGCGTGCAGGTGGGTCTTCAGCCCGGCCTCATTCAAAATCTCCTCGCATTCGACCACGTACTTGGATACGGAAACGCCCACCCCCAAGGGAACGACGCATAAGTCTACGATCACGTGCATGGGAAAGCCTCTCTGTTGAACTGTTGCCAATGAAGCTATAACAGTTTCTCTGCTTCGGCAAGTAGTTTGGAAGGCTTCAGACCCAGGGTGTCAGCCACTTTAACGATGTTTTTGACGGTCAGGTTCTGCTCTCCCCGTTCAATAGCCCCCATATAGGTCCGATGCAGCCCCACCGCGTCGGCAAAGCTTTCCTGGCTGTATCCCTTGGCTTTCCGTAGGTTTCTGACGGCCTGTCCTAACGCTTTAACGTATGTTTCGTCTCTTTCCATATGCCGAGAATACGGCTAGACATACTAAAGAGCTACAGTATATAAATAGACATCCTTTAACTAGCATTTCGCTGTAGAATGGCCTTATACAGCTTCCCCATCAGGGCTTTAGCCTGGAGTCATATGAAAGATATAGTCTTCAACCTTGCCGCACTGGCTTTGATGTATTTTGCGTGGACAACTCTATGCAAATATTCCCATTACAAACAGATTGCCGAGCAACATTATCGAGAACAAGATGACAAGTTTGGAGTACAGCGACCAGTTAAGCAGGAAACTATGTGGGATACGGCAGTAATAATTTTACAAATAATTGGGTTTGTCAGTGTTGTTATTTTAGTAGGCACCGGACTTGTGTCTTGCGTATATGGTCATTCGTCTTGAGTATGAGTGAATTGAGAATGAAAAGAAAATCCCTTATGAAAAACCTAATGACATTGATACCCATACTACTGCTTGCTCCCCCAGTCATGGCACAAGCCCCAACTGAGGCCTGGCAAGATGCCCAAAGAGCCTGTGCCATTAAAGCACAAGCCCTAACTGGTAATATCAAATATGAGATTGAGTTCGAGTTCAACAACTGGATCGAATGCCAAGCAAAAGCTGTGAGCCAAAATGATAAAGACTGTTCCGCTAACTTCAGACTGCTCCAGAAGGTAATTGAGAGCAATGTTAAAGCGGCGGAGGAATATTTGAAAGATTGCGAAGTTCCATGTTCACAGTGAATTGGATGCCCTCTCCCGATCCAGGGCGTGGTTTTGGCGGGAACGACCGTAAAATCTGGTTTCTGGGGTTTCGGAGAATAAATTATTTCAATGTGCCCCTTATATCGATATCCCCCTGCGCTTAAACGCCTGTTGTTGAGTCGCCAGGATGGTTCTGGCGGGGTCTGGTGGAGTGTCGAGGGGACGGGGTGACATAAAGGGATAGCCTAGGTGACGGCGCCAAGCGGTACAGTGTTTCAAGTTCTGATCTGGGGCTCGTTAATTCATTTGGGTTTTTGGCGCGTGAAAGTCGCGTCTTATAGGATGGGGTATAGGTCGATAATCGCCTGGAGTGCTGGGGTGGGTTGGAGGACCGTGGACGGTGGATCTTGAATAGCGGTCACTCATCTGTTGGAAACAATGAGAGGTTACCAATGCGCTTTCTGGTCTCTAGGTTCTTGCTTCATAAGCCCCAACGTCAGATTTATGAGTCACCTGAACCAGATTTGTTTGCTCTACGCTCACTCATGGAATTTAAAAGGTTAAAAATAAAAAATATAAAAAAAGATATCACCGAAGAAAAATATAAAAAATATTTTTATCCATTTTTCACTTCCGTGATAGAGCAGTGTACATTTGCTCTATGCTCACTCAGGTAAGCCAAAAAGTTCACTTGGCTAAGTGAACTTTTTTGACCCAAGATCAGGCAGGCTTGAATCAGTATGGCGGATTGGCAACGGTATAATTGGGGATGAAGGTCGTGGTAATTCCCTCCACTCGGTTCCGCTCGGTCTCAAAACCGGCTTTCTTGAGGAGCTTTGAAAACCGATCTCGATTGACATCCTTCCCTTTGTAGTAAGCACGGAAGTCAGACCAAAGGGCTTCGAAGGTTGTTATCGCTCCATCCCGGTACTGAAGATGCTGTTCGGCCCATTCGCATACCGGGTTCTGCTTCCGACGATATTCGTCCAGAAGCTCCTTGGAGCTTTCCGGCTCGATAAAGATGCCTTTGGCTTCGTGCAGCATGATGGCTCCATCGATAGCCCACTGGACGATCCCAGGCATCTCCTCCTTCAACTTCTCAAACAGGCTCTTGTCCTGCCTGTCTTCAGAAATGACCCGGTTGAATTCGATAATCAACAACCGGTTGAAGACGGCATCGCTAAGATCCCGGATTTGCGGCAACGTATTGGTGAAGACCACATGCTTGCAGAAAGGAACGTACATCTCCGGTTGAAGATACTTCGGATCTATCATGATGGGATCTTCGGTGCTGACCAACTGCTTGAAGCCACCTTCGGCCAACTGATGGAACTCCGGCAATTCCGTTACCAAGTTCAGCATCTTTCCCTTGATGGGTGCGATATTGCGGACATTTCCCATCTTGTTCAGCGAGATACTGCACATGTTGTGGGAACCGACCAGAGCTTCCAGCACCTTGGCCACTTGGGACTTGCCGGTGTTTGACTCCCCATAGCCGAGCAGCGCTTTTTTGTACTTGGCGTGGGACATCAGAACATAACCGAAAAACATCTGAAGTGCTTGTATTTTCGCCGGTTCATCGGCCAGCCACTCCTGAAGCGCGGCTTCCCAACGTGGCGCTTTGGCGTCTGGCACATAATCATGGGGCAAGACAGTTTCCAGATAATACTCCGGGCGGTGATCCAAGAGGCTTTTGTCAACCAGGTCAAACACTCCGTTTCGCAAGGGAATATGCCAGGACTGAATTTGCCGCCAGTGGATTTCGCCATGGAACGTGGCGGCCTTAATATAGCTGACCATCTCGTTTCGACGATTCCGGTTGCTGTCGGCCTTGGATTCAGCCTGTAAAGCCATGGAAACCAGCTTTGCGTCGGTCAAGGGTTTCCAAATCCCTTCCTGGTATTCATAGGGGTTTCCGAACTGGTTGGTTTTAATGGTGGTGGCTGCGATGATTTTTTCGGCTATGGCATTTGCCGAGGGTTTCTTTTTTTCGTCATCAGCAGCGTAGCGCGCCACGCTTTTGGCAATGTTCTTCACCTCGCGCTCTGGCAATGGGGGAGTACAGCGCTGCTCATTCACTTTGAGCAACCATTCCGTTATCTCCTCCTTTTCAAAGCCCACAGAGCGTAGAGAGCCACCGATACTGGCAAGGCTGGCATTACGCTCACCTTCCCCAATAGGGTCCTGAGACTTGAGGATCGCGGTAATCGCACCGGAGATCAGCACCGAAAGGGTCAACCTATCGATTTCCTGATTGAAGCGGATGATCTCGGCTTCGGTGTTTCCGTAGAACAGATGGGTCCCATCCAGGCACTTTTCATCCAGGTCCGGGAAGATATCTCGCAGGGATTCCAGAAGCGCCTCATACTCCTGAATGCTGGTAATGGGCTCACTCAGAGGCAGGAACGCCCTGAAGCAGTCGCCTTTACCTTCCTTGCCGTGCGAAGCCGTGGTATAGATGAAACCCGCATGGTTCTGGATAAACGGATGATTCCTGGCCGCCTCCAAAGACATTTTGCCATCAAAGTCCAGGCAAACATACCCGGCGCTTATGAAATTCTCTTTCTTGCGGGTCTGGTTGAACTGGACGCATAGCGCCTGTCCTTGGGTCACTTTCTCAATGACCTGATCCAGTGAAAGGTCCATGGGCTCGAACTTGTGCGCGTGCTCCGAAGGGAAGTGCTCCGGTTTATTGATGATATGAGGGTTGAATGAAATATCCATATTATTTTCCTTTTCTTGTTGCGACTAGTTATGATACGGACAATTTCTTGAATTGAATTTCAGCAGTGCTCGCTGCTCGACCGGATTGGTTAATCCAGTTGTCAACGTCTTCCTTGAAATAGAAGACCCGGCCACCAACTTTCACGAAATGAGGACCGGTGCCGTCACATCTCATTTGCGCCAATCGCTTGATGGATAGGCCGATATAGAGGGATGTATTCGGCGGGTTCATCCGGCCATCGGGGTATATATAGGGCTCTTTAGGCATGGGTTTCTCCTTTTTGATGAATGTTTCCTACGAATAGCCTGAATGTTCTCGGCTATGCTTAGCAGGTTATTCCAGGGCAGAAACCCATAGCCCTCATTATTTGATGAATGTATTTTTCTGGACTCTTGACCTATAATCAGAGCCATTTGGATCTCGACCTTGGAATTTGAAGAATGAGTTATAACTTTAGTTACCTCTCCCGGACTCTTGAAGATTGGTATGAAGAGAAATCTCAAGAGCACGGTCAGAGCTTTATTCACACTGAAAATCCAATTGAATACCTCTTGTCTGAGCATCAAGACCTTTATAAAAAGCTGGATATGTCGCAAAAAAGGTTTGAGAAGGTTTTCCTGAAGCCTTATTACGATTTGATTGATAAGGGTTGTTTTGACTTTGAAACTATGAAAAGCATCACAGGAGTCCTGTCCCAGATTGTGGGAAAGACTGTCATTATCCAAAGGGATTTACACGTTGAACCATTCTCTCTAACCATTGAAACGACCCAGGACCGTTATGCTAAAGCCCTAGACTGGGTTTGTGTACAGATTATGGAATTGAACCTACAAGGTTTAGAACTACCCGAGAATGTCTATGACCTAGTAGATGAGCCAGTTCTACAATGCCGGTATTGTGGCAAGCTCGATACAGATGCTAAAGGGAGAGAATTCAATCGGAAGCGAAAATACTGTCATAGCCTGAAGTGTACAGAATCTAAATCTGTGAATCCTGAACACCATATTGGTTGTTGCTTTGGCGAATGGGCCAGAAAGAAAAAACTTCTTGTGCAGGCTTTAAAACGCCATTACAAAGGCAAGGAAAAAGGGAAAGAATATTTTGAAAGAACCTGTAATGAACTTTACGAGCATGCCTTAACCCTATCTGAGCCTGTCAGGACTCATCAGACCCTATTACGGGAATTGCTTGCTTCATTACCCACGAAAGATGAGATACAACGTGAAGAGGCTCGGCAACTCTTTAAAAAATATGATGGTATTTCCTTACATCAAATCTTAAAAGCCCTTAGGCAAGGTGACCATGTCTAATAAATATATAAAACTTACCCGCGAAGCCATGAAAACCCTAAAGCCGGGGCAGTACATCTGTGAACAAAACATCAAATACACCAAGTTGGATAACGGGGACGGGCTGTTCTCAGTCTATGGCAGGGCTAACGGCAGACGCTTTCACCGCAATGTGGGCAAAGAATCGCAAGGCATCACCCGGATGCAGGCCGAGGAAGTCTTCCAAAAGCTGATGCAGGACACCAAGGCGGACCGCTTCAACCTACCCAAAGGCCGGAAATACGAGCAAACCTTCCAGGAGATGGCCAAACGGTATCTAGAACGGCTCAATGAAACCGGCGGCAAGAACATCGACCGCAAAAAGCAGCAGTTGGATGCCAAGCTGATTCCTTTCTTCAAGCACCAACCACTCTCTAAGATCACCACCTTTGACGTGGAGCGTTTCAAGAAGGCCATGCTGGACCAGGGTAACAAACCGGCCACTGTGAACCGCTGGCTATGCACATTGTCCCATCTCATTAACAAAGCCTTGGAATGGGGCTGGATCGAGCATAAACCTTGTGTCATCAAGCGGTTGAAAGAAGACAATGCCCGCATCACCTATCTGACGGCGGAGCAATGCCAGCGGGTTCTGGAAGAGGCCAAGAACGATACTTATCCTATCATCTATCCGTTCATCAAGATCGCCCTGGAAACCTCGATGCGCCGCATGGAGATACTCTCGATTCGGCTGGAGGATATCGATTTCGATCGATGCATGATTTATATCCCCAAGGCGAAAGCCGGGGCCAGAGAACAGCCCATGACCAAGCATTTGGCCGAGTACTTGAAGGAATACGTTCAGATGGTGGACAAGGAGCAGCCCTGGCTGTTCCCGTCAAACCGTTCGAAGTCCGGCCATTACGAGACTATCGAACATCCCTGGAGGCGCGTTCTGAAGGCCGCTGGGCTGGACGGGTATGAGATCGTCCGCCATACCCTCCGGCACACAGCCATCACGCACCTCGTGCAAGCTGGGGTGGATCTCCCCACCGTCATGCGCATCAGCGGTCATAAATCCCTTCAGATGGTTCAGCGCTATAGCCACCAGAATGGCGCCCACATCGAGGCGGCAATGGAGAAGTTGGAAAAACGGTACTTGACTAGCTCATAAGTTAGTCAAATAATCCAGTAATGCCGCTGGATAGTAAGTTTGACATCAACAAGTTGGAGTTAGGGGGTCTATATTCCCTGGCAAACTTGGCTGATTTGCAGAATATACCTGCCATCAAGACTGCTCAATCAGGGGTAATCCCTTTCCAAAACTGTATCTTGCTTCTACTTACACTAGAAAAATCCAAATATAGGAATAGGGTCGACAAAGATCAGTTAAGAATGTTCTTTCAGGAGAGTAGTACACAAGAATCCCCTGCCATCAAGCGATTCCTAAGTGCTGATAGGGAAGTACTACTGTTCTTGCGTAAAAAGCGATTGAGTCAAGGTAAAACCATGCCGTATCAATATATGGGGCGTTTAGAGCTGAAAGAAATCTTTGGCAATAAGCCAGTGGAAATTACATGGTGTTTAATCGACTTTAAGAACAATGAACCCAGATAAAGAGCCAAATGATATTTATATTACCTGGAAACAGCTTGTCAGGGAAAGCCGCATTAAACATTGTATATATCCAATAACTAAAGAGTGTTCGGAAACAGTAATCAAAGCTCATTCTATACAGAGAAACAGATATCTGTCACATATAGCAGACCATGGGGAAGTGTATATGATACTTCCCCAGCTAGGAGAAGACTTTACCGTAAAAGCAGAAAAGGTTGGAATCAAGGCTGCAACTGTATTTACGGGCTTTTGTGGCTATCATGATAACAAAATATTTGAGCCTATTGAGATAGAACCTTACAAAAATACACCACTTCAGAATTTCTTATTTGCATATAGAGCATTTGCATTCGCTTATCATAGAAAACTAGAGGCAGTCCAATTCGCCCTAAATCACCTTAAAAAGAAACCAGATTTAGTGAATCATACTATGATTCAGTTGCAAAATGAAGGGTATAAACTCGCCATTAGAGATATTACATACGCAAAAGAAAAATTTGATGCCGCATTTGGTAACTCTTCTAAGGAAATTAATACTTTCGTCTTGGAAATCCCAAAAGAATGTTATATTGCTGCTTGTGGCAGCTTCTTCCCCGAGTATGATCTTCAGGGTCAGCTCCTGGTAGACCTT
>DATBTE010000061.1:0-1583 GCA_036559425.1 Pseudobdellovibrionaceae bacterium
TACGTGGCATTTGTTAGGTTTTTAAACAGCTTCTAAGCATGCACTATCACCATGAACAAAAACCTGACGATTGGACTGAAGACAAAATTCAAGGAATGGTATTCCATTTTTTGATAGTTAAATCATTAGCTAAAGCTATGGGTGGTTCAGATGCTGTAGCAAAAGTAGAAAGCCCGTTACGTACACTGAATATGCCAGATGACCTTAGAGAGGAAATACTTAACCCCCCGTTGCCTCTGGAAAAATATGAGAATATGGCAATAGAAGAAATACTATCCAAGACATCAGAGGAAATTTGGGGGGCTCCATTCACTGACTGCGGGCCGACTCGAATCTATCGCTGGAAAGCGTTGGGGATAAGTTGGTTTGCCTCCACCGAGAATAGGTTATCAGGCCTCCCCTATGCGGAAGAATTCATTGCCGTTCTTCAAATTGTAATTGCTGACTTTGGACGCACAGACTTTTGTTTATTACCAACAAACGTTGAGTTGGAACTGATTGTTTGTAGTGAGAAAAAAATTAGAACTGAAGAAATTCCAGATAACAAGAGGATCGCATTTAAAATTTTTATTCCAAAAGTTGAGGGCTACAATTACAAACCAATGCAAGAAACGCAATCAGAAATCCTAGCCGTCGCTAGCACTATACTTTTTTGGTGTAGCGCTTTACCTGACTCGGAGATTAAGAAAAAATTAGCGTCCTCCTTTAAAAATGAACTTTCATCCAAAGTATTTTTGGTCCGGCCATATTGGGAGCTATTCTTAGAGTTAACTTCTGGAACAGATTTCAAGGCTCGACGTTTAGCCCAGATTGGTACTTTTGATCGAAAAATATCGCCTCAACGAGAATCAAAAGAAATATGTTGGATAGATACTCCTGGCTATGGGTATTCCAATAAAAAAGCTCACGAATTTATCCAGAACCGCTATCGAAGGGCAATAACCCCAATAAGAAAAACACTCGTTCGCCTTAGATCAAGTTCTCGCTTCAATCAATGGGTAAGTGATTTGAGGTGTAACGGTTACCTTGATTGGCAAATTTTATTAATACTTTCTAGTCACGTAGTGAATTTCCGAGTTAATTTAATTAACTCCACTTTTCATCCGGAACACCACAAAGTTTTATTTATGGAAATAGTGAATCGTGAGGAGTCAGACACAGACCCCTATTTTCATGAAGAGCTTTTATATGATTCTAAAAATGATTTTGCCGTATTTACTAGCCTAATAGCCACTACTTCAACATGGGGACTTCAAATACGTAGGGATACACCAGATATTGAAGCAATAAAAAGATTAATGGATGTACGATATTTTCAGTCAACTGATGATATTCCACATGAAGATATATTTGCTCCCTTGAATTAATATGCACTGATTCAGACTTCGTCTGAGTGATTTCGGAGTGCAGCAATTCGAGCTAAATTTGATGTCGTACGAATGACCGCTAATGGCACATAGTCGCAATTCGAAAAGCTGTACTCTGGACGTCAATAACGATTGCGCCGTATGTTATGGTCAATTCGCGCCCACAGCATAAATCAATTAATTTAATGGCAGTGACATGTTACGTAGGAATGTAGT
>DATBTE010000062.1:0-6559 GCA_036559425.1 Pseudobdellovibrionaceae bacterium
CAATGGCATCTTTTGTCGTGGCCAATAGATCTGTTTTCTTCGAGGCATGCCAACTCTGACCTTGGCCCCGGTGATCGTAGATAATCACTCGATACTCCTCCGAGAAGGCCGCTACCATGGGATCATACATGGTTGTATCCATGTAAAGAAAAGGACTAAATACAATAGCCGGGGCTTGTTGCGGACCGTGATCTTCATAATAAATTTCTGTATCATTTAGCTTTACTCTAGGCATAAATTTCTCCTTTGAAGAAACCTAACCACGGTCACCGCAAAAAAAAAATTAAAACTCCGGATATTATAAAGACGTCAATACTGTGGCGTGAGAAATTCACAAGATTCCAAAAAAGTTTATTTTGCCTTATTTGCCATGAGTTCTTCTAGGAAGTATACTTTTTATTATGAATTCAAAAAGCTCCTTTTACAATCTTGATCCTGAAAAGGTTCTACAAGCCGCAGAAAACGAAGGCTTCCTGACCACCGGTGAATTTTCGCAGCTTAATTCCTATGAAAATCGTGTATTCGATATTCACCTGGAAAAGTCATTAAATAATCATACAAACAACATCATAGCGAAATTTTATCGACCCCATCGCTGGAGCAAAGAGGCTATTCTTGAAGAACATCGATTTCTTCAAGATCTGCAAGCAGAGTCCATTCCCGCAATTGCGCCTTTCACTTTAAATTCTGGAAGCACTCTCAGCGAACAATATGGTATGTATGTCACTTTCTTTCCGAAAGTCCGGGGTAGGATGCCCCAAGAATTTGTTGGTGAAGAGCTTGCCCAAATCGGCCGTTTGATGGCCCAGGTTCATAATGTCGGAAGTCAGCGCAAAGCGATTCATCGACCCGTCCTTGATACAAGCTATTACGGTGGCTGGGAGACTCTTAACAATTTGCAAAACTGGGTGGCTCCTGAAGTGCTCGGTCGGTATAATGACGCCGCTGAGATGATTCTGAATCAGCTTGATGATCTTTTAAATCCAGAGGAGTTTATTCGAATTCATGGCGACTGCCATAAAGGCAATTTGCTTCATAATGGTCGCCAGTTCTTCTTAGTCGACTTCGATGATTTTTGCACGGGCCCCGTTATTCAGGACTTCTGGATGCTACTCAGTGATGAGGGCGAAGAAGGCCTGCGCGAACGCGAAGAGATTATCAGAGGCTATGAAGAACTCCGTGAATTTCCAGATCATCAATGGGAATTAGTACCGTGGCTGCGGGGTCTGCGGATTATTTCTTATGCAGGCTGGATTGCAAAACGCTGGGAAGATCCAAGCTTCCCGCGTTTATTTCCGGAGTTTAATACCTTTCGATATTGGGCGGAAGAGGTGGAAGCCCTCGAAAAAATCGCTTGGACAAACCCCCACTAATTTATTTTACTTTTACTCTGACCTTGTTTTTGCCCTCAGAAGCGCAGGTGGTTTCCATGGCTGTGGTTGAACATTTCATAGTTCCACAGCTCAAGGAGATCACTTGATTTTCTTTGTTAAGTTCTTTGAGTTCCTTTTTCCATTCGCTGCAAGCCGTTTTCCAATTGGCACGAGCTTCTTTCAAAAGAGGAGCGGCATCGCCTTCGATCGCATCCGTGCCGGTCGTGATTTCGTATTTATCCTCTTCTTTCCCTTTTTGGATCTTAATGGTTGTATCACCATCGGTGGAAATATCTTTGATCCCCATGGTTTGCGCGAAAGCCAATGTGCTGACAAAGCTAAAATAAAATGCTAGAAATTTCATGGTTTCTCCTTGGTTTAGTGAATTTAGGCAAAACTATCAGGTTTGTTCAGGACTTTTTCGCATGCGCTAAGCGTTATCGCGTGAAATACAGGCAGGCGAGAGTTACTACAGCCTTGGCCGGGTCCCATACAATAGAGCCCTTACTGAATCCGCTAGGTCCGGAAGGAAGCAACGGCGTTTAAGGGACTATGTGATATGGGGTGCTCGGCCACTTGTCTTTCTGGATCTTTTGGGATCTTTTTGGCAGACTTTTAGAGAGGTCTCTTTGTCTTATCAGGTCATTGCACGTAAATGGCGTCCACAGTCTTTCAACGAAGTTGTTGGACAGAACCATATTACTCAAACACTGACCAATGCACTTAAAAACAATCGTCTTCATCATGCCATTCTGCTTACAGGTCCTCGGGGAACTGGAAAAACTTCTTCAGCACGTATCTTGGCCAAGGCCATTCGTTGTCCCTTTGCTGTGAACTTTGTCCCTTGTGATAAATGTGATTCTTGTATGGAAATTGCGCAAAGTCGCAGCTCTGATGTCATCGAACTTGATGGAGCCAGTAATAACGGCGTCGATGCTATCCGTGATTTACGAGACTCTGTCGGCTATATGCCCTCTTCCGGCAAATACAAAGTTTACATCATTGATGAAGTGCACATGCTTTCCACAAGTGCTTTCAACGCTCTTTTAAAAACTCTCGAGGAGCCGCCCGCCCATGTGGTTTTCATCATGGCGACCACGGAAGCGCAAAAAATCCCGCAAACAATTTTGTCTCGGTGCCAACGCTATGACTTCCGTCGCATTCCGATAAAGCAAATCACCGAGCAACTTAAAAAAATCTGTGAGGGTGAAAACGTCGTTGCTGAAGAAGAAGCTCTGTGGATGATTGCTCGTCAAGGTGATGGATCCATGCGCGACAGCTTAAGCCTGCTCGATCAGGTCATCACCTTTGCCAATGGTCCGCTCAACCGCCAAAATGTCGTTGAGATTTTAGGTCTCACCAGTCGCAGCTTGCTTTTGGAAACACTCGGCGCTCTGGTGGCCCGCAATACCAAGGCTGTGATGGCTGTTTTAGAAAAAATAGCGACTTCAGGTTTTGAACCGCATTTATTTTCGCAAGACGTCCTCGAAATGATCCGCAATCTGCTCTTGGTGAAAGTTTCAGGAGACGAGATCGCCCATATTCTCGAGCTTCCGGATTCTGAACTTCAAGCTCTGACGAACCTCGCAACGCAGGTTTCTGAAGAAGATTTGCATATGCTTTTTGATATGGCCCTCAAGGGCGGCAATGATATCCCTAAAGCTCAAGATCCACGCATTGTTTTAGAAGTCACCCTGCTCCGTATGGCAGCCGCACCAAAGATCACGGATCTAGAAAGCTTACTTAGAGGTGGGGCCCGGCTAGGCGGCTCTAAGGCATCCGTTCAGAAGGCCCCTCCACAGCCTCGCTATGTTACCGGGATCACCCTTAATGACAAGTGGATGGCATTCGTGGATAAAACTCGTCAAGATGATGCCCTTTTTGCCGCTAAGATTGAAAATCTTCTTTTCGTGAACGAAGAGGCCAAAATCTTAAGGTTGGGTGTCCCCCCCAAATTGGCTTTCCTTAAAGAGCAAATGAATGCCCCTGGTATCCGCACCAAGTTACAAGGATTTATTGATTCATATTGGGGCTCTGGTTATTCTTTCCAAGTTCTTAGTAGCCGGGAACCCGTGGCGGGCGAAAGCGCTCATGCCCTCATGCAGAAAAAAACTCAGGCGGCAGAGGACGAAGTTCGTAAACAAATTGATGAAGATCCAATGGTAAAAACAGCCCAGTTGGTTTTTAAAGGGCGAATCAAATCAGTGACAGAGATTGCCAATAAAGGCAGGAGGTAGCACATGAAAGGTTTTTCCGGTGGCATGGCTCAATTAATGAAGCAAGCTAACCAAATGCAAACTCGTATGAAGAAGGTTCAAGAAGAATTGGCTCAGCAGCACTACGAAGGAACTTCTGGCGGTGGCGCGGTCACTGTCAAAGTGAGCGGCGAATACAAAATGATGTCCCTCACGATCAATCCTGAAGTAGTCAAATCAGGAGATGTGGAAATGCTGCAAGATTTAATTCTGACTGCCACAAATGAAGCAGTAAAAATCGCTCGTGAAACCTCTCAAAAAGAGATGGAAAAAGTAACTGGCGGCATGAACGTTCCTGGTCTATTCTAGTAGAATGCTGAATATTCCAGTCCTTGAAAAACTTGTTCATGAACTCAGCCGTCTTCCAGGCATTGGCCCTAAGACGGCTCAGCGTCTGGCCTATCATATTTTGAAGTCCAAAGATAATTACATCACCAGCCTGAGTGAGACCTTGCTTCGAGTGCGCGCGGAAGTTCATACTTGTACAACTTGTTATAACTACACCGATACCGAGGAATGCAAATACTGCAAAGATGTGCATCGTTCTGATGAGTCTATCTGCGTGGTGGAGGAACCTTCAGACCTTATGAAGGTAGAGGCCTCAGGAGCCTTTCGGGGCCGATACCATGTTTTGCATGGAGTGATCTCGCCTTTAGAAGGGGTTAATGCCCAAGATCTTAAAATTAAAGAACTGATTGCGCGTATTGACGCGGGGCTTAACAAACAAGCTCCATTAATTAAAGAGATCATTCTCGCTCTGGATGCGGATCTTGAGGGTGATACCACTACTTTGTATCTTGCAAAGCTTCTTCAAGGCAAAGGTGTGCGATTAAGTCGCTTGGCTCACGGAGTTCCTATTGGCAGCGACATTGATTTCATAGATGATAGAACTATGGGTCAAGCCTTAGAAAACCGTGTGGAGCTGTAATGTCTTTTATTAATTACAACGCCAAGGAAATTCACTGCAAAGTTGTTTACTACGGTCCATCATTGGGTGGTAAGACAACCAACGTTCAGTGGGTCTATCAAAAAACAGCGAACGATCAAAAATCGAAACTGGTGGCATTAAATTCTGACGTCGAAAGAACTCTCTTTTTTGACTTTTTACCCCTTAATGTGGGCGATATCCGTGGTTTTAAAACTCGTTTCCATTTGTACACGGTCCCTGGCCAGGTTGTTTATGATGCCTCTCGCAAGTTGATTCTGAAAGGCTTGGATGGGGTCATTTTCGTTGCAGATTCACAGATTGAACGCATGGATGAGAATCTCGAAGCACTTAAGAACCTAAAAAGAAACCTCGAACAGCAGGGTTATGATATCCGCGAGATTCCTTTAGTTATGCAGTATAACAAACGAGATCTTCCAAATGCGGCTTCTTTGGCAGAGATGAGAAGCGCTTTGAACTTCTATAATGCTCCTGAAGTAGAGGCCTCGGCGTCTGAAGGAAAAGGGGTCTCCGAATCCCTTAAAATCGTTTCTAAGTCCATCCTGAATGTGTTAAAAGGCGGCTCTAACCTCTAGTTGGAGGCCTCGATGACCTACGATATTATTGCCGATATTCAGCGCCTCAAAAAAGAGAAAAATGCGGTTATTCTCGCCCACTATTATGAAGAGGGTGATATCCAAGATATCGCTGACTATGTCGGGGATAGCTTCTATTTGGCTAAGATGGGGCAAAAAGTAGAGCAGCAAGTGATCTTACTGGCAGGCGTCGTTTTTATGGCGGAAAGTGTGAAAATCCTGAATCCCACCAAAACGGTCCTGGTACCGGACCTCGAAGCCAGTTGCTCCTTAGTAAAAGGCGCCCCCTTCGATAAATACTTGGCTTGGCGTCAAAAATTCCCCGAAGGCGTCGCTGTCACTTATATTAATTCCAGCGCTGAAGTAAAAACCATTTCTGACGTTATCATCACTTCTAGCAATGCCGAGCAGATCATTCGCTCTATTCCTGAGGACCGTAAAATTCTTTTTGGACCTGACCAGCACTTGGGACGTTTTCTATCCAAGAAGCTCAACCGTCCATTTGAGCTATGGCCCGGAGCTTGTGAAGTGCATGTGCTTTTTAATGCCCGTAAGCTCTATGAGCTGATGTTGGAACATCCAGAAGCCGTGGTGATCGCTCATCCTGAGTGTGATGAAACGGTTTTAAATTATGCGCAAGTTATAGGTTCAACCTCCCGCTTACTTGAAGAAGTCGAGAAAAACCCGGCGAAGAAGTTTATTGTTGCAACAGAGACTGGCATCTTTCACCAAATGCAGAAAAAACGTCCGGACGCGACTTTGATCCAGGCCCCGGTTTTAGAGAGTGGCTGCCTTTGCAATAATTGCCCTTATATGAAAATGAACACCCTGGAAAAGATCAAGCGAGCTCTTGAGACTCTCTCACCAAAAGTAGAGATGAATGAAACACTGCGATTAAAAGCTCAAGTGTCTTTAAATCGCATGATGGATATCACCAGCGGAAAGTCCGTTGCTTGGCCCTCTCAATTTCATATTTAATTAGCAGAATGTATTATTCCATATCTATTCGTTGATGTCTCATTTTGAGAATAACTTGGGCCCATTCAAAAGCTTTGTAGATATTTTATTCGCTCTGGTATTAAATCCACCTTTTTAGGTTTGATATTAAACTTTGGTCGAGTTTAACCGATGAGTCTAGTGAGAGGTCAATGGACCAACGAACTGATCACCAGAAAGGTGTGCAATGAGTCGCCCTAAAACCAAAGCCAAGACTATACCTAACAGAAGGGTTGCGCCACGCAAGGAACTCACCCCCATTAATGTGTCTTATATCACATCACTTTCAGACTTCACAAAAATTGCAAAAAATTGTGAGATTGTTGAAGCCTCAGCGACTGGACTGTTGCTACTTATAAAACGTGATGATCTTTTGCCTGCCACCCTAAGAAAAACCCTCAGCTTAGATATTTT
>DATBTE010000063.1:0-4988 GCA_036559425.1 Pseudobdellovibrionaceae bacterium
TCAGTGTCCGGATAAAGATGAATTTCTGAGAGAGCTTTATTCTCAAGAGCCCGCTCGAGAGTTTCTCCAAGGTTGCTGTCTTTATGTACTCGAAAATCCGTGACAGTCCAATATAAGGGAAGAGCACTCAGATTTTTATCTTGAAGGGAAATGAAATCCGGAGAGATTCTTTTTTCTATTTTTGTCTGCAAAGAGTTGAGTTTAAGAATAAGGGATTGACGGGAGAGATCCTGAGCCCAAAAGGTAGGGGCTAAGAGTAAGTGAACTCCGCTTTTAGTGACCATTTTTGCTTGAACTTCATCCCAACCCTTAACTCTTTGAACTTCTACTTTTTGTCCAAAATCTTCTTCAAGAGCTTTGATGAAATCGACGGGAAAATCCAAAGGAGTTGCATTTAAGATTTTTACGGGACCTTTAACGAAGAGACCTTGTTTAAAGGATAAGGGCAGATACCCTCTGAGGTAACCTGCCCAAAAGCACACAGCCAAAAAAAAGGCCCAAAGAAAAAATTCCCTAGAACGTTTCATCAAACGATACGCTTCCGGAAACTCCCATTTGGTAGGCGGAAACTCTTCTCTCGAAGAAGTTTGCAAGCTCTTGCATGTCTTGAAGCTCCATGAAAGAGAATGGGTTTTTCGCCTTATAACGAGGCGCTATATTCAAACTTTCCAAGCGCTGGTCGGCGACGAACTCTAAATACTGTCTCATGTCTTTAGCGGACATCCCTGCCAAGCCAAATTGAAGAACATCCTGGGCGAATTCCATCTCGCAATTGATGGCATCTTCAATCATTTCCACAACCATGTCTTCCATTTGCTCATTGAAAAGATCGGGTTCTTCTTGGCGAGCTATTTTAATCACTTCCAAGGCAAAAGCCATGTGCATGCTTTCGTCACGGAAAACCCAGTTGGTGCCACTAGCTAATCCAGTAAGTAATCCTTTTGAACGCAAGAAATAAACATACGCAAAGGCCGCGAAGAAAAATAAACCTTCCACGCAGGTTGCAAAGCAAATCATATTCATCAAAAATTTACGACGGTCCTCTTTGGTTTTTAAAGTGTCAAAGTCGTGAATAGAATCAATCCACTTAAAGCAGAAGTCCGCTTTCTTTTTGATGGAAGGAATGGTTTCAATGGCGGCGAAAGCCGCGGCTCTCTCGTCTTGATTGGGGATATAAGTATCCAAAAGCGTCAGATAGAATTGGACATGCAAAGCCTCTTCATAAAGCTGACGGGACAAATACATTCGGCCTTCTGGAGAGTTCACATGCTTATAGAAATTCAGCACGAGATTGTTGCCAACGATGGAGTCTCCGGTCGCAAAGAAAGCCACTAAACGTGAAATTAAATGTCTTTCAGCAGGGGTCATTTTGGAGTGTAGATCCACCAAGTCCGTCGAGAAATCAATTTCGTCCACGGTCCAAGTATTCTTAATCCCATTCTTGTACATTTCATAGAGTACGGGATGTTTCATTGGGCGGAGGGTCAGGTTAAAACCAGGATCAAGTAACATGGGTCATTCCTTCTTAAGTAGTCATTGGATTATTGGCAAGCTTCGCAGGCTTCTGGATTTTCTAGAGAGCAAGCGATCACTTCAGCATCTGTATATTCTTTTTTAGGAGCCGTCTCGACAATGGTTGTTTCGGTGAGAGTCGCAGTCCCTGTGTTGGTTTTTTTAACAGTGGTTTTTGCAATGCTCGTCGCAGGTCTTGAACGGAGGTAATAAGTCGTTTTCAGACCTTTTTTCCACGCATACATGTACATGCTGGACAGTTTGCCGATGGTAGGGCTTTCCATGAAAAGATTCAAAGATTGAGATTGATCAATGTAGGCACCCCGTTCAGCGCCCATATCAATCAATGCCTTCATTGGAACTTCCCAGACATTTCTGTAAAGTTCTTTCAAGTGGGGCGGAATGGCGGCGACGTCTTGAATAGAACCATCGGCCATTTTGATTTCATTGCGAATGTCTTCGTTCCAAAGATTGAGAGCTTTCAAATCAGACACCAAGTAGCGGTTGATTTGCATAAACTCGCCTGAAAGGGTTTCTCGCTTGAAGAGATTGCTGATTTGAGGTTCGGTCGCTTCATAGCAGCCCACAATGGAAGCGATGGTTGCCGTTGGCGCGATGGCGATCACCAAGGAGTTTCTCAAGCCATGCTTTTTAATACGTTCTTTCAAGCGAAGGAAGCGTTCAGGTTGGATTGGGGTTACACCCCAAAGATCATACTGAAGTTGACCTTGTGCCGCGCGGGTTTCTTCGTAAGCGCCATGGGGGCCATGTTTTTCAGCCAAGTCACAGGATGCATAGATCGCATTGTAATAGATGTCCTCTTGGATTCGCGCAGACAACTCACGGGCTTCAGTGGAATCAAAGGGCAATTTCAATTGAAAGAAGGCATCTTGTAATCCCATAATACCAAGACCTACTGGACGCCACTTGTGATTGCTGTCTTTGGCCGTCTCAATGGGGTAGAAATTAATATCGACAACGCGATCAAGATATTTGATAGCGGTGCGCACAGTGCTCGCAAGCTTTTCAAAATCGAACTGACCATTAATCACGTGGCGAGCGAGATTCACTGAACCTAAATTGCACACCGCCGTTTCTTTATTGGAAGTCACTTCTAAGATCTCAGTGCAGAGATTTGAAAGATGGATCACATTCTGAGGTCGCCCCACTTGATTGGCCTTCAGGTTGCAAGCATCTTTCCAAGTCATCCAGCCATTGCCGGTTTGAGCTAAAGTCTTCATCATGCGTACATACAAATCCCGAGCTTTGATTTGCTTTACGTACATTTTCTTTTCTTCGGCTTCAATATAGGCTTTTTCGAATTCAGGGCCATAAATGTCTGTGAAATAAGGAACCACACGTGGGTCAAATAAAGACCACATCGCATCCTCTTCCACACGTTTCATAAATAAGTCCGGAACCCAATTTGCCAAGTTCAGGTTGTGGGTGCGTTTGGCTTCATCACCGGTGTTATCACGCAGCTCAAGAAATTCTTCAATGTCCGCATGCCAAGTTTCCAAATAGACACAGGCGGCTCCCTTGCGTTTACCACCTTGATTTACAGCGGCTACCGAAGAGTCCATGGTTTTTAACCAAGGAATGATTCCATTGGAGTGACCATTGGTTCCTTTAATGAGGGAGCCCCGGGAGCGAATGCGATGGAAAGCCACGCCAATTCCGCCGGCAAATTTAGAGAGTAAAGCTATGTCCGTGTATTTATCGTAAATGGCACGCAAATCATCCTCAGGGGAGTCGAGTAAATAGCAAGAAGACATCTGTGGACGAAGAGTTCCAGAATTAAACAAAGTGGGCGTTGAGGCCATATAATCATGGGAGGAAATCAACCGATAAAACTCAATGGCCTCATCAACACTTTGAGCCAGGCCGCAAGCCACGCGCATAAAGAAGTACTGGGGAGTCTCAATGACCTGGCGACTTGTGGGGTTCTTCAAGAGATAACGATCATAGACCGTGCGCAGGCCGAAGTATTCGAAGCGATCCGTGCGGTAAGGTTCAATAGCTGCACATAAAGCGGCCTTGTTATTTTTGACGAAGTTATAAAGAGCTTCGGACATCAAACCCATGGAATAACCCAAGTTGATCGCATCGGCAAAAGAACCAATTTTCTGTGAGCGAACTTCTTCATCCACATAGGTTGCCAGGAGGCGGGCGGCTAGACGAGAATACTGAGGTTCCTCACCAATCAGTAAACTTGCTGTCTGAATACAAAGATTATCCAACTCATTTGTCGTAGCGCCATCATAAAGACCACTGATGGCCTTGGTGGCAACACGCAGGGGATCTATTTGAGTGAGTCCTTGGCAGCAACGAGTCACGCGTTCTACTATTTTCGTAACATCTACTGGCTCTAGTGTGCCGTCGCGTTTCTTAACTCTCATAATATGCGGTGTTGTATCCGAATAAGAATTAGAATGAGCCTCAGATTGAAAGCCCTGCTCCTGATTCAGCATAGTGGTTCCCTCATGGCCTGTTTCGCAGGCGAAAAAAAGTCACCCAGTTTCTACCCCTCCGTAAAAACCGAACGATATTGTCTGTTGTTAATCGTGTTTGCTAGTACTGATTAATCAGTTCACTTCATTCCTGTGAATTGAACATAATTAATGTGGTCGAGAAAGAGAGCTTCTTCCAATCGGATCCTCCTGTTGACAAGAACGTTAACAGTTAGAATTGCTCTTTTAACTCCTGGACTTTGATCTCACTAGGGCTTTTGGCTTTTAGTGTGACCACTAGATCTAGGGGTTCGTCAGAGTGGCCATATCCATATGGCCTATCTTCCTCACGCTTCAAGGATCTTCACTTTTTGAAATGGAGTCAAACCTAAATAGGGAAAAAATTACAAAAACATCTGGCGCTGCTTATCATTTAAGCATGGATTTTGATCTTCTTGACAAGTCTGTCTTACAAAAAAAAGCTGCTTTTTTTTGCATTGTACATAGCGAAAAGTCATCTAAAGACTTGAAAGTACGAAATAACAACGGATTAACGCAGAGTCTGTGATCATCTATCTGTGAGGATCTTAAATTATTCAGAGTCTTGTTAATTTGGCGGGAACGCTTTTTTCACGGATGCGCTCGATGAAGGTCTGGGTTTCAACATCATCTGCTTTGAACATCTGGCTTTGATACGCTTTTTCATGCCGTAAGAAATCAATGATGTATTGATGAGTGCCCATTTTATCTGAGGTCCACGAAGGAGCTACCAACTCTTCCCAGCGAGACGCAAAAGCCGCGAGCCTGTGCATTGCCAAGTGCGGTGCTAAGTGCTGCAAAAAGATCTTTACTCGATGAGAATAGGTTTCTCGGTCAATAGGGAGGAACTCTCCGCGATGATACATCTCCTCAAGAGGAGTGTTTTTAAGGGCGTGCAAGTTGTGCAGTTTTATATTGGTGAGAGGCAATTTATTCACAATTTCTGCAGTTTGAATAATATGTTCATCCGTTTCTCCGGGATTGCCA
>DATBTE010000064.1:0-6101 GCA_036559425.1 Pseudobdellovibrionaceae bacterium
TGCAGTTAAGCACCTTAGCCTATTACCACGTCAATAAGCGCTTCAGCTGGAACTATGGGCTAGGAATAAATCAATATAGCTTTGATCCCGCCCAACTTAATTCCCAATTTCCAATGCAATTTGAAGTAAGGGGCGGCGCAAGCTATCGCTTTTAATAGTTCAAACAATCACTTCTTTTTAAAGAAGCCAGAGACCATTTTTTTGAGGTCCATATTCAGAATATCCTCTTTATTGGCATTGACGGAAGTTAACTGGCCGAGTTCACGGCGAGCCACAATCATAGAAGAATTCAGGGCTAAACACTTTTCAAAGGATTTGCGAGCCCCCACGATGTCCCCTTTGGCCTTTTGTACTAAACCAGTGACAAACGGAAAGAGCGCATCATATTTCTCATCGGGGGGGACCTGCATAAGCTCAAATTCAATTTCTTTAAGTTGCTGCATTCTCTTTTGCGGATCGAGAGTTCCGATTTTAGCCCATGCATGGTACAAATGCACTTGTCCACTCTCAGGATTTAATTCCACAGCTTGAGCCATTAAAGCCGCCGCTTTGGTGTATTGGTTGAGTTGCAAAGCTTGCTTGGCATCTTCGATCAATGAATTGGCTTTAAGAATCTTTTCCGCTTCGGATTTTAAGTTGTTTTGCTTGTATTGCTGACGCTGTCCTACATCTAAAAAGGACGTACAGGCTTCTGTTACACGCGTATGAATTTGCGTCCACAGCTTGTAAACTTCCTCTTTTGGATCCTTCGGTTTTTCCCCAAGCAGTGGCAAAAACTCCTCCATCATCCCGCTCACGGTGGCGACACTCTCCTGCCCTAGGCCGAAGTATTCCACCACTTGAAAATTATTTTTACTTTGGATATCCGCAAAGATCTTTCTCAATGCCTTCAATTTTTCTTGTGGGCTCACCAAGACTTGTGACTTTAAAAAGATAATCAACCCCTTCGTTAAAAGGAAGTGCACCGCTTTATAAACTGCGGCTTCATGATACCCAGGAATCGCTAAGAGTTCTGCCAAGGTGGTTCCCTGATCTATTTTATCAATAAATCCATCGAGACTTTGAACCAGAGACATTTTCAAAGCCGGATGATCCTGGCGGTAAGCGGAACTTCGAGCAATTCGATAATTTTCCCATACTAAATACATTTTTTTCAACCAGACAGAACTCAATTTCGAGGCTATCCAATCATGCAAAAAATAGGACAAAGAATCTGAATCAATACTTGGCTCAATCATCTCAACTTCTGCGGTTGAAAAATTGATGCGAATCATTTGATCTATAATCGTTCTGGAAAGACGGATATTCATTTGTTCCGTCAAAATTAAATCAAACGCATGAGGACTCAGCTTATTCGCCTGCATTAAACGCTGCCCGAGGCGACGTGGACTTTTGTCACTAAGGGCTTCTTGCACATCTTCAGGCAAGGCATAACCGCTCTGAATAAGCATTTCACCAAGATAAGTTGTTTTATCTTCGATATCCACACCCACGATCACACCATTTGAAAAGGAGACGCCGGAAACATTGCCATCAACCCCATAGATATTTAAATGGCCAGAACTTTTCATTTCCACCAGCAAGCTGTAAATGAAAGGCAAATCAAAACCACTGACCTCTTCAAGAGCTTCGATAAGTTTCCTTTTTTCGCGGTTAGAAACCATGTTGCGTGCGAAAATTTGGTATAGATTTTTCCGAGGCGAAGGCTCTTCTTTAGAGTGAGCCTCTGTTCCCTTTACTAATTTCAGAGCTTCATTTAAGTCGAAGGGTTTTTTAAGAAAAGCCACGGCTTGGGTCTTCTTGGTCGCATCTTGGACAAAATCCGAGTCCGTATAAATACCGCTCATGAGCACGATTTTAAATTTTGATTTAGACTGCAATTCATTGCGAATTTTTGTGATATAATCAATGCCCATCATTTGCGGCAACAAACAATCTATAAAGAGAAAATCAATTTTCTCTTTATAGATAATCTCCGTCGCCTTTTCTGGTTCGACCACCAAAAAGACTTCATGACCAGCACGGGTGAAGGCTTCTTTGAGAGCTTCCCCCAAAGTGACGTCATCTTCTAAGATTAAAATCTTTACTTTTGAATATTCCACGTATCTTCCTTTCGGAAAAAAAGACGTGAAACTCAACAAGACTTAGAGCTGGCTATTTTTTAATAAATTTAAAATATTTTGATTCAATGATGTCCATCTCCATGACATTACCCTCATTATCTTTTACTGAGGCAGGGGGATTGACCGAGTTTTCAGTGAACTCTTTCCCAAGGGAAAAAAGCACATTTTTCTCTGAACCCGACTCATCATTGTAATAAGGTACATAAAAAGATTGCACTTTTGCATTCGCTGGTAAAAAGCCGTCCACCATATTGATCTGATCAACAATCACCTTAGGACATCCATTAAAAGTGATCTTTGCGGTCGGAACGGCACTTAACCATTTAATCCACTCACGAATTCCACAAGAATTAATGCTTTTCAAACCACTCATTTCGATTTCAATATTACCAGCACCCGCCAGATTTGCCTGATTGAAATCAGCATCTTCATCAATAGAACCTGTCAAAATGACATCAACTTTTTCTTCGGATTTTTTCAATTTTACGTCAAATTTTGCCACAACGTTCTCCTTCAAATAACAGAGTATACACTTCATTATCAAATATAATTTTAAAGGTTCAAATCATTTTTCATTACAAAAAATGTCACATCATCAATGAGAGTTCCGCCTTGACGATAGTCCTGCATCATTTGCACTAAACGATTCACGGAAACATTTGCGGTTGGATAATCCTGATTGGCACTCACAATGGCTTTAATAAACTGACGTTCTCCCCAGCTCTCTTTAGCCTTATTTTGAATATCGGGAATGCCATCCGTATAAAAGAAAACCATATCTTCAGGAGCAAGTTGGACCGTGGTTTGCTTGTACTTGGTGTCTCGATCCTGTCCTAAACGAGGATTATTCACTTCGTTCAGAGGGACCAAATCTTTTTTCTTCAATGGATCATTGCTTTTCTTAATAAGAAAGGGAGCTTCGTGGGAGGCATTAACGTAAACCAACTCAGAAGTATCGGGATCATAAGCTCCCAAAAAAAAGGTCATCATAATACGCCCTTTAGAGACGTCATAGATAGAGCGATTCAACAGCTCAAGGGCTTGGGCCGGCGTGACATTAAGTTTTTCAATAATTGTTGCAGCTGATTTCGCGGCACTTGTAATCAAGGCCGCCGGAGCCCCATGGCCGGTCGCATCTCCGATCCATAAAAAAATCTTACGCCCGACTTGGCAATAATGCCACCAATCGCCGCCACACTCGCTGGCTGGCTCATAAAAACCTGCAATGGATAAGGGACCGATCTTTGCTTGAGTTTCTGGAAAGAGAGTTTCCTGGACCGTCTTGGCTGTCTGCAACTCTGATTCCATACGCGCTTTTTGGGCGGTTTCTTGCAGCAGACGCGACACTTCTTCGGCCATCAAATTGAAATTTTCCGCCAGAGCGCCCACTTCATCTGAAGATGTCACCTTCACTCGAATGTTGAAATCCCCCTCAGAAACCTTTTTCGTGGCCTGAAACAGCGAGGTGAGGGCACTCGTCAAAGAACTCGAAGCGACCAAGCTAATAACCGCGGTCACCGCTAAAAGGATTCCAAAGAAGATCAAAGATTTACGGATAAGTATGCCGACAGCGCTCAAGGCCTTTTTCTTTTCCACGGTGGAAACCACCATTAAGTCACCAAAACCTGCACGAGAATACGATACCAGCCAATCTGTATTTTCCGCGTCCTTGATCGTCTCAGCGCCCTGGGCGACTTTGTTGTCTTTCCTCTCTAAAAATCGCAGAGGAAAACTGGATTGCATAAAGGCTCCGCTGGTTCCTTCGGGCCCAAATAAAATCGTTCCATCTTGTGAAATTAAATAGAGTCTTTGAGAAGATTGAGCCCGAAAAACCTCCGCCACCTCCGAAAGGTGAACGATCAATAAAAAGACAGAGGAGAATCCTTCTTTTTCCTTCACTTTTTCAAATATGAATAAACGATCATCATGATACGGTGACTTGACGATACGCCCCATTTGCTCCAGTTCGGTGAAATAAAGTGGCAGGACCTTTTCAAGACCTAGAAGAATTCCATCCGTTGATCCAATCGTTTTCTCAACCAGTCCCGCTTTTTCAAATTTTTTAGCTACTGCATTGAATTTAAAGGCTACTACAGACTCAAGATTGTCATCATTGGAAAAAATAAGATGAGTTTGTGGAGTAAATTCATTATTCGTTAAAAAGTCTTGGAAAACGGGTTTTACTTCATTTAAAAATGAATTCAATTGAGCTTTCACTTGAGAACCCATGGCGCCTGAAACATTGCTGGAAGAATCAAAGACGTAGGCGACCTTATCATTTTCAAAGACTTGCACAGCCAAAAATAAATAAATCGACAAGGTTAATAAGGGGATCACCGTTAAGAGTAATAATATTTTATATCTTATTGATATGCCGGAGTTTTTCACAATCTTGAGTATGCCTCTCCATTTGAAGCCTGTGTAGGTCTAGCCTTTAGATCTTGGGCGAAGGTCCATATTTTTTTTTCAATAAGTTGCCGAAATGATTGTGAATGAATGCGTTCACGAGATTTACATTGTTAGATCGGATGATTTTAAGTGGATCAATGATGATTCTCTTAGTGTTATCTTATTTTCTTTATGATGACTCTCTTCTTTTCCCTTCCGAATTACAAAAGCAAACTCCCATAGGGATCATCGGGTCTTCTAATAAAGATGTGCGCAAAAAAAACATAAAGGATTTTGTCTGGCTTCCAGGAAATCAAAAAGACCAAGTTTACGAACAAGACAGTATCTTCACTGGGGATGACTCCCAGGCCTCAATTCAATTGAGTGATGGGTCTGTCATTAAAATCGAAGAAAACTCTCTGGTAAATCTAAATACCAAAAATGGCCAGATGCAATTGGACTTGCGATTTGGTCAATTCGCCGGAAACGGTAAAACCCCTCTGCATATTAAAACTGGCAATGAAGAATACACCATCCAAGGAAATGACGCACAATTTGAAATCAATCGCTCGAAAACCGGAGTTATGGATGTAAAGGTTCTTTCTGGCACCGCTGAAATCAGCAGTAAAGTGGGAAAACAAAAATTAGTTGCCAATGAATCGCTCAAAATTTCAAAACACAAAACTGAAAAAAATGAGGTCGATAGTGAGGTCGAGGCGAAAATTCACCTCTTAACTAAGAACGATCTCCTTGTAATCCGTGGCGACAAAACCAGCACTGACAAACTGCCAATCTCTTTTGAATGGAAAAGCCAAGGTCCTCTGGTTCAATATCAAATTGAGATAGCCGACACGGAAGATTTTATAAAAATACTTACTCTCCAGTCAACTGCAGAGCGGAAAATTACTTTAAAAGATTCGTTCAAAGAGGGAGCTTATTTCTGGCGTGTCAAAGGCCTGGATATCAAACAGCAAACATTGGCGATCTCAGAAAAACATAAATTCTCTCTGAGAGATCTGGCGGCTCCAAGAATTATGACACCGGACAATCAAAGCACTATTACTAAAAAAATAATTCCCTCAGATAAAGAACTGCAAACTAACACTCAAATTGCCTGGGAGGCCGACGCATCTATCGAAAGCTTCGAATGGCAACTTAGTAAAACTGCGGAGTTTACAGAAATTATAAATGAAAAGAGCTTGCGTGGAAAATCCCTGACCACCCCAGATCTAGGAGAGGGAACTTATTTCACTCGTGTCCGTGGCTTCGATAAAAGTAAAAATCCTTCTCAATGGTCCGAGGTGCGTGTTTTTAATTTTGCATTTCAAACAGAGCCAAAGCCACCCGCTCCGATTTTAGCGCAAAAACACATCCGTTTTGCCATACCTAAACTGGAAGGCCGAGCGCCCTCTACCGCGACCTCTCCGCAAATGGCATGGTCGGCTGTGGATCACATAAAAACATATCATTGGGAGATCGCCAACAATCCGCGTTTCACCGGAGCTCAAGCCGCCGATACTCCAGCGACAAAAGCCGTCTGGACTCAGTATAAGCCTGGAAAATTTTATTTCCGTGTCTTTGCTCGCAGTG
>DATBTE010000065.1:0-4595 GCA_036559425.1 Pseudobdellovibrionaceae bacterium
TCAATCGAAGGCGCCCAGACCACAGCAGAGTGGCCATAGGGTCCTATGTTCGCCCACTTTAGCATTTCGTGTTGATATTTCACAGCGGTCAAAATCAATAAAGGCCCACACACATCCTCTTGCTGGAGCTCTGAACAGTTCGGCAAATCCAAACTCACTGTTGGTGGAAAGAAAAAACCTGGGCCAGAATGACGTATTCCTCCGCACAAAAGTTTTCCTTCTTCGAGCTTCACCTGTTGTGATTTCTTTTCCATCTCATTGAGGAGCGCTTCACAAATTAGCGGAGTCCAAGGACTAGAATCCTCAGGCGACGCCGCTGGCTTGAGGGAACTCAAATACTCGGTTAATTTTTCAATGAATTCTTTTTGAAAAGACTCCAATACGAACAGACGCGTCGTATTCCAACAAAGCTGTCCCTGGCCTCTTAAAAAGCTTTGAACAATTTCTGGCATTTTGTTTTGAAAATCCACCTCATTCAAAACAAAAATATTATTTTTTACTCCGGAGTGAATTTGGATTTTTTTAAATTGTGGTAAAGCGCCTTGGCTCACTTTTTCAGCGTGAGCCAATTTACCTATAAAGCTGACTCCGCGAATAGAAGGGTGAGCCGCTAGCAAAGCGCCCACTTCCGCGCCACGTCCTTGAATGAATTGAACCAATCCCTTAGGAGCTTGAACAGCGGTCAAAACTTCACCCATGATCATTGCCGTCACGGGAGAGAACTCTGAAACTTTCACGAGACAAACATTTCCCGCCGCAAGCCCGGGTGCCAAACGCTCTGCCAACAGGCGCAGCGACAGATTCCAAGAAAGAATCAAAGAAACCACACCTGTGGGCTGAGCGTAAAAAGCGGAGTCTTTTTTATGCCTGAACTCCTGAACCTTTTCAGCAGCCGCACGGAATTGGTGTATAGAATATTGAAGGCTTTTTTCTTTAACGAATTGAAAAGACAACCCTTGATGAAGGGCCTCTTGCAAAGCAAAAGTATCAAGTTTCTCTTCCAGTTTGAGCGCTATCGCCGTCAACAATTCCGCTCTTTGCTCTAAAGTCCACTTTTCAAATTCGCCTTGAGCTTTTTTGGCCGCTTGAATAGCGCGAATCACATCCATAGCATCTGAAGCCGCTACATTCCCTAAAGTTTCCCCTGTGTAAGGGTTCAGTTTATTGAAATGTGATTTGCTTTGGGCTGGAGAAAATTCTCCATCGATATAATTAAGAAAATCTTGAGAGCTCATGGCCCTCAAGATCCAGCAAAATGATTTGAAAAGCAAGCCCTAGAAAACAGTCTGATTGCGATATTGCATCAGGTGCTTGGCAATACCATCGGCATCGATCATTTGCTCTTCAACACCCAGTTCGATAGCTTTTTGCGGACCATAAGGGAACTCCGCATCCTCTGGATGCTGAACCACTGTCATTCCACCTTTGTCCTGGATAGCCGTCAAGCCCTCAACTCCATCAGTTCCAAAGCCAGAGAGAAGAATACCATAAACCCCGCCTCCATAAGCTTGCGCCGCGGATTTGAAGAGCACATTGGCCGAAGGAAGTTGCGAAGCCACCGGTGCGCCCTTTTCAATTTTGATTTGAGGACCATGGGTGGAATTGACAATCTTGCCATGGTGCTCAGCAGGAATGAAATACACCGTTCCCATTCGCAACCAATCCCCATCCTTGGCCGCCACTAAACTCACTTTAACTTTGCCCTTCATCTTTTGAAAAAAACTTTCCAAAAAATTAGTCACAATACTGCAGGAAACCACTACCGGTGGACTGTCTATCGCAAGACCGGACAAAACTTTCTCTACGGCACTGGCACTTCCTGCATTGCCCCCCATCACGACCACTTTGAGTTCTTGATTCTTCTTTTTCACTTTGCCGACGGCAGGGGTTGTTTCGTCGCTGGAAAATACAGGAGGTTTTTCCTTGAGTCTCTTAAGCATATTTACCGAGGCCGCCGCACGAACTTTTTCCACCAGGAAGCCCGCCAACTCTTTTAAGATCTGAGGATCGAATTGTGATGGTTTATGCACAAATTCAACAGCCCCCAGCTCCAGGGCTTTCATCGCGGCTTCCCCGTTGCTCCCAAGGGAAGAAACCATGACCACCGGAGTTGGTTGGAACTTCATCAACTTTTCTAAAAACATGACACCACTCATTCTCGGCATTTCAATATCCAGAGTCAACACATCCGGCTTCTGAGAGGCAATCAGCTCACGGGCCTGATAGGCATCCGCCGCCGCTCCCACGACCTGAAGGCCGCTTTTTTGAAAAATATTAGTAAAAAGAGTTCTCACTGTGGCAGAGTCATCCACGATTAAAACTTTCACACTCTTAGCCACTTGCAGAGGTTTAAAGCCAGACACATCCACGGAGGCAGATCCCGCAGCCCCTTCGTTGCTAAAATTATGCAGGACTTCGAAAGTATTAGTATTCAATTTAAGTGTGCGTCCAGACTCTCCGCCTACATTCTTCTCTACAATACGAATACCTCTATTTTTTAACATCTGTTCAGCCATTTCGATATTACGCTGACCAATACTCTCTCCGAGAATAGAGACCGCGATGACATTGCCTCCGCCGTAAACTTTTGCCTGAAGATGACTCAAAGAGGCCCCCAAGCGGAGCATTTCTTCAATCAGCATTTCAATCGCTACACTGCCATAACGAGGATTTCCCACATCGTTGGGGCCAGGCTCCGGAAGTAAGTAATGATTGAGGCCGCCTATCTTCGCGATGGGATCGTGCAGAGCCACAGCCACACAGGATCCTAAGAGAGTGGAAATCACTGTTTCCTCTTTAAAAGCCGCAAGTTTTCCTGGAAATAAATAGTACTTATGCATGTCTTACCATTTTCTCGATATCTAAAAGCATCAGAGATTTATCCTCTCTGATCACAAAACGATCCACCACGGGAGATGACAAAGAGGACTCCGAGCATTTTTGAAATTGCGAAGGAGCCAACTCGATGACATCGTCCGTACTATGAACTTTCAGAGCGAAAAATGATTCTTTATAATCACAGACGACATAACAAGTTTTTCCATTCTCCGAGTCCACATTTGCTTTAAAACCCAGATCCTCTAAATTCACCACTGGAATGCCTTGGCCACGGAAACTTATAAGGCCGTAAATGCCTGGCTGGGTCAAAGGCAAAGGAAATATTTTTTTACCACTTACAATCTCGATCACATTTTGCACAGGCACTATGAAATGATGGGTGTGACTTACGCATTTTAAATAGAATTGGATCTTTTCTTCTTCAGCTTCATCTCCGTCTTGCATGAACACAGCACGAAATTTTTTAAAGTGGATTTCCGAATCCGCTTCAGTTTTCAACACTTGTAAATACTCGCTGAGAATCTTCGCAACCCGTATTCCATCTTCTTTCTTCAAAAAAGGGCCGTTGACAATTTCGGATTTAAGTCCCTCCAAAAGATTTACAAAAAAATTCATCTTATTAGAAAGACCTTCAGAAATCCACTCGTCAATAACCGCGCTCACTTCTATAAAAAAATCGGTATGGTTTTTAAAACGCTCTAAAGACTCTAGAGTCGTTTCTATATAATGAAGGCGCATTTCCAGAGTAAATTCATCTAAAGCCAGTGCACTCACATTTCCTTCCTTTGCAAAAGGCGTTGCAGCTCTGCGGAATCAACCACGAAGGCTATTTGCTCATCCGCTAGAACAGAATTCCCTTTAAATCCAGGGGAAGGTTTTATGAGATTTCCGAATGATTTAATAACCAGATCGGCCTGATGTTGAATCTTATCCACTAAGACTCCCAAATAAAAACTCTGTGATTTTAGAAATATGACAGACATCGCCTTCACCTGACTGATATTTAGATTCGTTTTAAATTCATAAATTTCTTCAATGGTTAACAATGGCACCGTCTTACCGTCAAACTGGCAAAAGCGAAGTTCATCCACTGCGGTCAACTGCAACTCCCCGCAAGAGCAAATATGAGAAACCTCGGACAACGGAAATGCCAAAGAGTAATGATGCCACTCCCCCAGAAGACAACGCTCAACCAAAAGTTTTCTGGGAACCGGAATACTTAAATGAATTGTCGAGCCTTCACCGATTTTCGACGTCACCGCAATCTGGCCACCATATTTAGCGACAATGTTTTGCACGACATCCATACCCACCCCACGACCGGAAATGGTGGTAATTGTTTCTTTAGTGGAAAATCCGGGATGAAAAATAAAAGAAAATATTTTTTCTTCGCTCATCTGCGAAGCCTCAAGGGAGTTGGTGAGTCCCTTTTCAAGCGCACGTTGAAGAATGCGATTCTTATCCATCCCTTTGCCATCATCTTGGATTTCACAATGAATAACCGAAGATTTCTCTTCCACTTTTATTTGCAAAATCCCTTGAGGGTTCTTTCCGACTTGCGTTCGCTCCTCTGGCGTGCCAATTCCATGGTCGATGGAATTTCTCACCATATGCATCAGGGCTTTATAAAGATCCGCAGCTAAAACCTTGTCAATCTCGAGGTCAAAACCGGTATCTTTAAAACATACATCTTTTTTGAGTTCATAGGCCGCTTGGCGTACCAGTGGGAACAGACCGGAAAAGGCTTCTTTCAAAGA
>DATBTE010000066.1:0-3390 GCA_036559425.1 Pseudobdellovibrionaceae bacterium
TGCCATCCAATCTGAAGATCTTTTCATGTATTTGGCTATCGCGCGTGAATACTTTAAGACGGGTTCGTTTCCAGTCCATGATCCTTTTCTTTATTCCATACCCAACTTTACTTGGACTATCTTACATCAGTGGCTGGGATATTTGGCTTTTTATGGCCTCTATGAACTGGGTGGGTACTCGCTGATTATTATTGTGAAAACTGTTTTGATCACTGGGGTATTATGCGTACCCTTATTAAGGGCGAGGAAGTCTTCACCAGCTACTTTGATCTGGGGAACCTCCACTTTGATTGCTGTATTTGCAATGAATTTTCGTTTTATGGAACGAACTTCTTTATTTTCGGATTTTTTTATCGTCATCACTCTGAATATTTTGATGAGTGAACAAGTTCGTCCTGGGCGATGGAAATATCTTTTACCAGCCCTCTTTGTTTTTTGGGTGAATCTGCATCCGGGATTTCCGACGGGTTGGCTTCTCTGCGGTGTATTTCTTTTAATAAATTTTAAAAAATGGAAGTCTGCGGAGTATCGCATATTTTTTGGACTCACCCTAATATCCATACTGGTTTGCTTGTTCAATCCGCGGGGGCTCGAGGGCGTGCTGTACCCCTTTAATTTTATGAAAAATGAAGGTGCGGTTTATCGCAAGTTTTATTTTGAGTGGATGCCGACTTTACATCCTTTTTATCGTGAACATGCACAAACCTATTTTATCATTGGTTTGATACTGCTAAATCTTGTTTTGATTTATCAATCGAGAAAATCAAAACCTATTTTTGAAATAATTGTATCTGGATTTTTTATTTTTTATGGACTTTACGCGATTCGTTTTGTTCCTTCTTTTTGCTTTGCCCTTGTCGCCCTCAATACATCTTTGGCGTTGAAGCTTTCTTATGCAGGTTTTTTTAAAAATAGAATTTCTTATTTAAATGGGGCGCTGGCCGCGCTGGCGCTGATTCTAGCGGGCAAAAATATGATTTGGGGTTATGAGACCATCTCTGGCCATCGGGAATTCGGACTGGGCCTTGATGAACATGTAGTTCCTTATCGCGCGGCACAGCTTTTGGATCAGTCCGGGTTGACGGATAAGGTCTATAACTCGCATTTGTTTGGCAGCTATTTAGCTTGGGCCTGGGAAGGTCGGCGTAAAGTTATTTATCACGGCTTTGTCACGGACACGGATTTCTTTTTAAAAGAATTTAGGATTTTTTCTGCAAATAGGGCACAGTTTGATACCCAGGCGGACAAATTCCAGATAGGTGCCTTTTTAGTAGACCGTTTTCAAGGAAATGAGAGTTTACTGACAATACTGTCGCAACATCCAAGCTGGCAGCTGGTTTACAAGGATGAGGGCAGCTTGATCTTTGTTAAAAAATAGTAGTAGATTCATGCCATGAAAAATCTCAAAGTTTTCCTGTCTGACAGCCTCAATCCCTATCTTAATTTAGCCACGGAAGAGTGGATTTTTCACAACTTGGACCCTGCTCAACAAGTTTTGTTTCTGTGGCGCAATGAGGAGACGGTGGTGATAGGTCGTAACCAAAATCCTTGGACGGAGTGCAACCTTGCCCAGATGAAAAACGACAATATCCATTTAGCGCGCAGAACAACCGGGGGCGGTGCAGTTTTTCATGATCTGGGCAACACGAACTTTACTTTCCTTTCTCCGCGGGAGTCTTATAGACGGGAAAATAATATTGAAATTATTTTTCAAGCCCTGAGAGTGTTTGGTATCAAAGGTGAGGTTTCAGTCCGCAATGATTTATTAATTCCTTTTCACGATGGGCCACGGAAATTCAGCGGCAGCGCCTATCGTGAGAAAAAAGACCGAGCCTTCCACCATGGTACTTTGCTTTTGCATGCGGACTTGGGTCGTTTGGGACAATACTTGACTCCCAATCCAAAAAAGCTTCAAGGCAAGGGTAAAGAATCGGTGCGTTCAAGAGTGGTGAATTTAACGGAAATTGTTGGCCATCTCGAGCACAAGAAAATTGTTGAGTCGATGATTGGCTCTTTTGAAAAATTCTACGACGCTAAAGCTGAAATTGTATCTCTGGATCTTGAAAGCTTGCCAAAGATTCCGGAGCTTAAGGAACAGTATGATTTATTAACCTCCTGGAATTGGCGCTATGGCAATACTCTCGAATTTGACCACAAGATGGATGAGTATCTCAGCCTTGGTTTTTTCGATGTTCATTTCAAAGTTGATGAAGGGTATATTACAGACTTGAAAATTTTTACGGACTGTCTTTATCCGCAACTTATCGAGGATTTGACGGAAGCCTTGAAGCGGCAAGCCTATTGCGGAGATTCCATCCGCACTGTCTTTGCCGCGATCAATGCCAAGCATACTGAACTGGCGGTAGAACTTGCAGAGTTGGAGCAGTGGCTCTGTCGACATATTGAGATTTAGTACGGATAAATTGCGGTAAAGATAGTATATCTATTGATATTGATGAATGTTGTAGTTAACCTTCGGAGTAAAAATAACTTTAGCTCATTGAGCTCTCCAAGCACATGCAGTTTTTTGAGAGGTTACGACTTGTCACATTATGAACGTAAGTATTATATTTCCGGCGATAAAGTAGGTTCTATTTTGTCCGAACTTTCAGCCCGATACGCTCACACCGATATTTACCCATGCAGCATTGTGGACTCTATTTACTACGATACCCTAAACCTGGACTTTTTTCGCCAGTGTAATGACGGTTCTAGTACAAAAACCAAGGTGCGAATCAGACGCTACAATAAGGATCCTTTTCAGCAAGTTCAAGTGAAGAAAAAAAGAGGTTTCGAAGTCATCAAACAAAAATGGGAAGTGGAAGGCCTCGATCCCTTCAATCCCTTGTGCAGGCAAAAAGTAATGCAAACTTCTGGTATTCAGGGGCTGCAAGCAACCACTCAGATTATCTATAAACGGCATAGATTCCGAGTGGAAGATATGCGCATCACTTTTGATTCCAATATTCAATTTCAAAGTATGCCAGGGTATGTCTCAGTGAGAAAATTTGGACGGCTGCCTTTTTCAGTTCTCGAAATAAAAAGTTCAAATCCTGACTCCCAAATCACTCTATTAAGAGATTGGGGCTTGTCAGTCAACTCGTTCTCAAAATACTATCTGGCACAGGCTTTCTTTTTTAATCGAGCGGATGTTTTTAATAAATTTTTTTAAAACTCAACAATTGGAGAAGTATGAAGGGCTTAGATTTTTTAGCAACACAAACAGATTTCACGGCCATGTCTTACGTGAAGATGTTCATTGCCCTGGGAGCCGCTGGCATATTTGGGCTTTCCATAATGATGCTTTATCGCCTTTACCATCGTCCCAATGAAACCTACGACCTTTCCATTTCGCGGAGCTTTCCGATTATAACACCCGCAGTCACCATG
>DATBTE010000067.1:0-5257 GCA_036559425.1 Pseudobdellovibrionaceae bacterium
AAGTTGTCCCCCAGGAAGATTTTTTCCGTTCAAGAAAATCGCTGGGGTTCCGTTAATTTGAACTTTTTCCCCCTCAGAAGCCATCTTTTTAACTGTTTCGTGGATTTCTTTGGTATCCATGCAGGCCTTCATTTGCGCGCGGTCGATGCCAGTTTCTTTACTGATATCGTTCAAAACCTCTTCCATGGGTTTAGAGAAAATAGTTTCTTGGTTATCGAAGATATAGTGATGCGCGATCCAGCCCTTTTGATGGATCTTTTCCGCGCAGAGCGTGGCATAGCTTAATTCGCAGCGTTTTCCATCGCCTTTATGAGTTACCGCTGAGTTGCACACTCCATCGAGAGGAAAACTCTTAAAGATTAATTTCACATCCGAATGCGATTTAGCAAAGTTATGGAGAACAGGATAGGCTGCTTTACAATGTGAACAAAGAAAATCCGCAAATTCAACAATGACGGCCTTAGGTTCTTTCTGGCTATTTTGGAATCCAAGACCGCTTTCCAGATTAAAATTTTGGTGAGGAGAACTTTGCCAGGTACTGAGGCTGCTTTCACTGACTCTTCTAATCTCTTCGTAACCATAGCTATCCAAAGTCATATTATTTACCACCATCCCCAAAACGGGAACGGCGATGAGACAACCGAGGATCCATTTTTCGGTGGTAAAGGTATCGCTTACGTCATCCATAAGAAGCCGAAGACTCGGGCGATAAGCGGTCAGAAGAGTGAGCCAGGTAAGCAGAGAAAGTGCGTAGGTGGCCAAACAAAAAGGGCAAGCACTTTTAAGGACGAATAAAGAGATGGAGGCCATGAATATGGACACGGCAAGAATAAAACTTGAAAGATAAAAGCTGTAGCGCTCCATGCGTTCCGTATTTTCTGTCAGATTGTAGCGATTCAAAAGAAGAAAAAACAAAAGGAGACCATTGGTAAGAGCTCCAAGAAGAGCCATAGGGATGCCAAAGAACTCAGCGAAGGGACTGGCCGCAGCAGTGTCGCAATTTAAAGTTTGGCTAACATTGCAAATGCTATTTACGGAACTGACACCGAGTTTGAGGTCAATATGATGTTTGTTAAGGTAAAGATGCGCCCCAACGGTCAAGAGAGTGAAAGCAAGGGCGAGAAGAGTCAGGATCTTTTTTTGCGCTGTATTTTTCATCTTTCCGATTAGACCCCACAATGTGGCTTGAAATCAATGGCTTTTATGCAAAAATAAACACTTGCGTTGGAGTGAATGTTGACAGATTTGCCTAAGAATTTACAAAATTGGATTCGTATCCGTAAAGAGCTTTATCGCCAAATGGAGGCCCAGGTATCAATTCGTCTTGGGGGTGAGGATGCTGAGCTCATCAAATATCGTAAAGAATACAATAAAGAGTTCAAAAAGAAATGGGCGAGTTCCAGTCGGGAGGAGCTTTATCGCCGACTGCAAACGTCGCGTTTGGTGCTGATGGGCGACTTTCATGCTCTTTCTCAGTCACAAAAAACTCATTGGCGAGTGCTTAAGAACTTCATAACAAAGCGTCCATTGGTTTTATGTTTAGAATGTTTTGAAGCAGAGGATCAAATCATTCTTGATAAATTCATGACTGGAAAAATTTCGGAGCGTGAGTTTTTAAAAAACATTGAATGGTCCAGAAAGTGGGGCTTTCCCTGGGATTATTTTCGCCCTCTGATTCGCTGGGCTCAGGGTAAAAAGATTCCGCTCTATGGGATTAATCGCTCGGTGAAGAGTCGGACGGCAGCGAGCCTGAAATCTCGAGATGTCTTTGCCGCCCAAAAACTCCATTTGATTCTGAAAAAGCATCCTGAAGCCATTGTCTTTGCAATTTATGGTGATCTTCATTTGGCGGTAAATCATATTCCAAAAGAAGTGGTGAAGTTGGAAGGTCCCGGATTTCGTAAAAAAATCTTCCGTCTTTTTCAAAACTCAGAAAAAATTTACTTTCAGCTCTTAGAGCAAGAATTAGAGGGCAACGTTGATGTCGTTGAACTCACGGAAAACGCTTTTTGCTTTTTAAATGTTCCGCCCTGGGTGAAGTGGCAAAATTACTTAATGTACCTTGAGCAGACCTATGATGTTGGCTTGGAAGATCAAGAAGAGGTCGTGGATTACACGGATCACATAAGTAATTACGTGAAGATTATTTCTGAAGAGTTGGGAAAATCTTTATCCTGTGATGATCTTTCTGTTTACACGGCGCAGGATCAACAGTTTTGGACTCAATTACAACAACATTTTAATACGAAAGAGATGAAGTGGATTGAAGCTTTGATTGAGGATGAGAACTCCTTTTACCTGCCGAGCCTTGGAATTGGTTATCTGGCTCGTCCAACGGTGAACCACGCAGCCACCTTGGCCGCGAAGTACGTTCACGCGAAATGGAGCGGAAGTACCCGGAGCTTTTTGGATATGCCAAAGGA
Source organism: Pseudobdellovibrionaceae bacterium (assembly GCA_036559425.1). Classification (GTDB taxonomy): domain Bacteria; phylum Bdellovibrionota; class Bdellovibrionia; order Bdellovibrionales; family Bdellovibrionaceae; genus JACMRP01. Next base: position 2,424 of record DATBTE010000067.1, read on the forward strand.
TTTTTTAAGACAGATTTGGGTTGAAGGTCTGGCTTACTTTGGTTCAAAGATGATCAATCATAAGCGAAAAACAGATACTGTGATGGATATCCGTACGGCTTTGGCCTCAAGGGGGACCGCTGGAAGTGATAAAGAATCTTTGATGCTGGCGCTTTCTCAAAAAATGCATGAATTGATGGTGATTTCCAATCGCCCTCAAGGTCGGCCTGTGATTCAGCCCAAAAAGAAAAGTAGTTATTTGGTGGCCAGTACTCTGTTAGGGGGGATGATGGGGGAGCGTCTTTATTCTGCTTATCGCAAAGGATTGATGCCAAAAGTCACGCTTCTCAGTTTTTTGAAAAGGCCGTTGATGGAAGACAGTTTTAATATTGCTTATTATGAGATTATGGAAATCATTGAATCATTGCCAGCACCATTTCGCAGTAAAAAGGAGAAAATGTGAGTTCTTGGTATTTCAATAAAAATCTAAAGCCACAGGGGCCTCTTAGTTTTGAAGAAATGAAAAAGAAAATCATGCGAGGGGAAGTGGGTCCCTATGATTTAATTTGCAAGGAGGCAGAGGGGGGTTGGTCACAAGCAATGCAATGGCGAGATTTTCCTAAAGAATTATTTCCCGCCTTTCAGAAAAATTATTTTAAAAATTCAGATCTGTCGGAAAAAGAATGGATTTTGCTGAGTTTCAAACTGGATCATGGGTCAGGCCTTCAAGAGGGACCCTATTCGGTGGAAGATGTGATTGCGTTGCTCGCATCGGGGGCGGTGAGTTGTGAGGATTATATTTGGCGAAGCGGTCTTTCGGGATGGGTTCGGATTCAGGATCGGAGGGAGTTCGCGAGCCAGGCTCTTCATAAAGACCCGTAAGCGCTCAAAGCTCTGACTAAAATACTTACTAAGTCGCTGGATTTACATTGGAATTGGTAGGGATTTTTGGTAGTTTTTGGCATGATTCAAACTGCTAAATCCCAAATTGCTTATTTTTTACAACCTTTGACCCAACTTCCCTTGGAAGACTTACAAAAAACACTTGAGCGACCAAAACAATTTGAGCACGGGCATATCGCTTTTCCGGTTTTTGCATTAGCCAAAACACTGCGTGCGGCTCCGCCTCAAATTGCGGCGGATTTAGCTAAAAAAATTCAAGAAAGTATTCAAAGTGGAAGGCTCCCCTTTTTGGAAAAAGTCCAAGCGGTGGGTGGATTTCTAAATTTCACATTTAAAAATAGCTATCTTCAGAAAATTCTTTTCGAAAGTCTTTTGAAGCCCAATGTGGGTTTTTCTGAATTCGGTAAGAATAAAACCGTGATCATCGACTATGCCTCTCCGAATGTGGCGAAACCCATGCATGTAGGACATTTGCGAGCGGCGATGGTGGGGCAAGCCATTCGCAATTTAGCTGAGTCTCAGGGGTTTAAAACGATCGGTGTCAATCACCTTGGTGATTGGGGGAGTCAGTTTGGAAAGCTGGCTTGGGCTTATAAGTCCTGGGGTCATGAATACACCTTCGATGTGCCGATGGATGATCTGGTAAGGCTTTATGTCAGATTTCACGAGGCAGTGGAAAAAAATCCTGAGTTGGAGCTCGCAGCGGCGGCAAATTTTAAAAAACTCGAAGATGGAGACCCAGAGATTAAAAAAATCTGGAAAATGATAGTTGCTCATTCCTTAAAAGATTATGATCGACTCTTAAATGGAGTACTGAAAATTAAGCATGATGCCGTGTTAGGGGAGTCTTTTTATAATGATAAAATGGATCATGTGATACAGTTGCTGAGGCAAAAGAACCTCTTGCAAGAGAGTGAGGGCGCTCAGGTTGTTTTCTTTGAGGAAAAAGAAAATATGCCTCCTTGTATTATTAAAAAAAGTGATGGCGCTTCCATATACGCCACTCGGGATTTGGCGGCGGCGATTTATCGTCATGAGGTTATGAAGGGAGATGAATTGTTGTATGTGGTTGGCCAGGATCAGACTTTGCATTTTAGGCAAGTCTTTAAAGTTTTAGAAATGTTGGGCTTTGAATGGGTCCAGGCGTGTCATCATATTTCATTCGGACTCTATCGTTTCAAAGAAGGAAAGATGTCGACCCGTGCGGGACGAGTGGTGCTTTTTGAAGATGTGATTAATCAGGCCATCGAATTGGTGGAACAAACCATTGCCGAAAAAAATCCCCATCTTGAAAATAAGTCCGTCGTGGCCAGACAGGTGGCTTTGGGGGCTGTCATTTTCAATGACTTAGTGAATGATCGTGTGAAAAACGTCGAATTTGATTGGGATCGTATTCTCAGCGTTGAGGGCGATAGCGGTCCTTATGTTCAATATACGGTCGTTCGTTGTAAAAGTATTTTAAGGAAATATGGAAAAGAGATTCTTACCGAAGCTCCTCTGGAATTGACTGGGGAAGAAGAAAGAAAACTGATTTATCAGCTTTTGCAGTTTGAAGATATCCTCACCGGTGCGTATCGCCAGTTTAAGCCGAATATTCTGGCTCAATATCTCTTAGAACTTTGTGGAAGCTTCAGTCACTTCTACCATAAGTGTCGCATCCTAGGCGAAAGTGCGGAAGTGGAAGCTTCTCGTATTACCTTGGTTGCGGCAACTGAGAAGATTTTGATTCAGGGCCTTAAACTTCTGAATATTGAGGCGCCGGAGGCTATGTAGGAGTGATTCTCATTTTGAGACTGTCTCAACTTTTTTAGAAAATCACCGATAAGAAACTTATGAAAAGAGTTTCTAATTCTTTATTCGTGATAGTTTGTTTGAGCATTACCGTAGGTCTCTTGTGGAGTTACTGCGAGTTCACGAATTACTTCAATCAAGGAAAAGAATATCAAGTTCAA
>DATBTE010000068.1:0-5052 GCA_036559425.1 Pseudobdellovibrionaceae bacterium
TCATCCAGGGCTACTTACTTTGAAAACTATTTGGTAGGTTAAAAGTTTTTTATGGAATAAATTTGGGATCGCAAGCGGTGTTGAGAGAAATTTCCCGACATCCAATAATCAGCGCATCATTTTTTATTTAAACGGAAATAACCTTGACAGCGATTTTATAAAAAATCTTTTTTCATTATTTCTACTTTATAAGTCTCCTTAAATTAGCTATAGCAAGGGCTAAGCGGCCTCTAAAAGGCTCTGCTTCTTGAGTGCAAGAGGGTGAATTTGTGGGCTCAGAAGGACATCGTTGTACCAGTCGTTTTCAACTAGAAATCGATCACCTGTATCCTTGGAGTCAAGGCGGTAGCAACAGGGTTGAGAACTTATCGCTGAAATGCAAATCTCATAATTTCTACCGCACCCAAGAGACCCACGGATTTTTCTACAAGGCTCAGAAGTAAGTAAATTCCAAGCAACCCAAGTAAACCCCAGAACCCCCGAGAAGTTTCTTTTTCCCTCGAAGTTCTGGCCACGATGGCCAGAACTCAGCGTTCCCATGGACGGAGGCCCTTCGCGCAACCTATCGACAGCTGGACGAAGACGAGAACATCTCCTATTCCTATTCGCATTCTTCCTTTCCGCATTCCATAACCCCGCCGACGCTTAACCCGCAAATTCTTCAGACGAGCCGTTCAACCTGCCATCTATCCTAATATTTAATATTCAACCTAAATATTAGTCCAACTTTGATTTTTAGCCTCACGAAAGGCCTGACAAAGGGAATTATTTCGTGTAGGGTGAGCGATTGGAGAAATTTTGATGAGTAATATCTGGGCAAAAGCTTATAGGAACACATTTGAGCCCATGGTGCAAAACCGTGGCAGAGCATATTTTCAGTCTGGACGCGTTAGTCTTGAGTTTCTCGAGAACAATGTAGCGAAGTTCAAGGTTCAGGGAACCCGTCCTTATCAGGTGGAGATTAATCATCATCTTGAGGATCGCAAACTCGAATGCACTTGCTCCTGTCCCTATTTCGCAACCAAGACCCCTTGCAAACACATTTGGGCCGCCATTCTTCAAACTGACAAAAATGAACTTTTCGAAATCAAGGGCTTCGTTGGTTCTGAAGATATCGAAGTCACTCCCAGTTGGAAATTAGGACTGTTGAATGCTCAACAGCGTCTGCGTTCCCAAATAAAATTCGAAGACCTCACCGCAGCAAAGGCTGTGGATCAAGCTCAATACTGCGGGGTCTATGCCTTGGATCTTGATCGCAGCCGCGAACATAAAAGACTTTATTTGCAGATTTTGACCCAAGTCTATCCGCCAAAAATTCCTCCTATTCCACCAAAAATCAGAGAACTGTCGATTGGCTCCATTGTTCAATTTCCTGAAGATTCAGATCAAGAGATTTTGCAAGATTTGCTAGGTAAGACGGAGCTTTACGGGGTGTATGATAATCTCGATAAAGAGAAACGGTTTAGTACAGTGGTTTTGCCAAAGGACCATGCCGTTGAAGTTTTGCAAAAGATCGGCAAAAGTGAAAAACTTTTTCGATTGCCCAGCAAGAAAATGTTTTACTCGAAGAACAGCCCCGTGGAAGTGGATCCCTATGAATACAAGGACCAGTTTTGGGGACTGCAACTTGAGCTTAAGAAAATTGACGAGAATTATTACCTTATGCCTTTTCTTCGCTGCCAAGCGGAAACCAAACCACTGAGAGAGGTGGAGTGGGCCTTTGGCGAATTTATTTTTTTCCAGTATTTTATGGCGAAGTCCGATGTGGCTAGGCACTCTCTCTGGGTGGAGTTTTTCGGAAAAAACAAAGAAGTCGAAATCCTTGCTGAAGAATTGAATGATTTCCTTGAATATTATTTCCATCAAAGTTCGATGCCGATGTTGCGTTTGCCTTCTGATTTGGTCTTTAGCGATTTGGAGGATGTACAACCAGTTCCGCGGGTGTCCTTGACGGCATTGAAACCGGCCCAGTTCGGAGTGGGCGTTGAGTTTATCTATGGCGATCAAGAAGCCTCCATGGAAAACCGCAATGAATTCATCTACAACGTCGAAACGAAACAGAAGATCCGTCGCCATGCGGAGTTTGAACACCAAGTCGTGAATGAGATTCAGGGCTTTGGCTTGCAGAGGCCTTCACGGGTTATGGAAGAAAGCTTTGATTTTATTTTCAGGGAAAGCCAATTTGTAAAAGTGGCTGAGCAGATTTTGGCTAAAAAATGGCAGCTGTTAGTAGCTCAGCGGCCAGTGACTCTGGGAGGCATTGAGCGTATCGAAGTTCAGTCCTCAGGGGTGGACTGGTTTAGCCTGCAGGTGGATTTTGAGTTTGCCGGTCAAAAGTTTGGCCTTCCGCAACTTTTGGGCCAATTGCAAACGGGCTCACGAGTCATTGAGCTTGGAGATGGCAGTACGGGAATTTTGCCCGAGGAATGGTTTCGTAAATTTGCTCCGCTTATAGAGATGGGCCAACTCAAAGACGATAAACTGCACATCAATAAGCTCCAGGCTTTATTCGTCAGCGCGCAGCTGGAAGGCCATGAGAAGTTCCAAGCCGACAATCGCTTTAGGTCTCTGACTGAATTGTTTATTGAGCTGCAAAATCTCAAACCTCAAGAGAGTGGTGAGAAGTTCCTGGGTCAGCTTCGACCTTATCAACAAAAAGGTTTGGCATGGTTGGATTTGATTTCCCAAGAGGGCATCGGAGGAATTCTCGCTGATGACATGGGTTTAGGGAAAACCATTCAAATTATCGCGCTCTTTGTAGCGCATCAGGCGAAGGTAGGGACGGCAAAGACTAAGAGACCTCATTTAATTGTGGCACCGAAGAGTTTGGTGTTTAACTGGATCAAAGAGATCGAGAAGTTCGCGCCTCATTTGAAGTCCTTGGATTTCACTGGCAAAACCCGCGTTGCCAATATTAAAGATATCAAAAAATATGATGTGATCTTAACCACCTATCAGACTCTTCGTATGAACATTGAGCGACTGCAAGGCCAGGAGTTTGAATTCTTTGTGATGGATGAAGCCCATTATATTAAGAATGCCGAGGCTCAGTCCTCAAAAGCTTGTCGGTTAGTCAAAGCGAAAAAGAAGTTGGCCCTGACGGGGACACCGGTGGAAAATTCTTTGATGGATTTATTTTCCATCCTTGAAGTCGTCAGCCCAGGCCTCATCACCCGCGAGGTTCGAGCGAGGTATAGCCGAGAGAAGGATGTCGCCGCCCTGAACGATTTAGGAAAAGCGCTCCGTCCCTTTGTTCTTCGCCGCACGAAGGATGAGGTGCTTACGGATTTACCAGAGAAGTCTGAGCAGATTCTTTATTGTGAACTCAGTGCCAGCGAACGTACTAAGTATGATGAACTCAAGAAACATTATTGGACTCAATTGAGTGGTACGATTGAGGATAAGACTTTTGAGCGTTCCAAGTTTGAGGTTTTAGAGGCTTTGTTAAGGCTCCGCCAAGCGGCCTGTCATCAAGGGCTTTTAAACGCCGAAATGCAGGATGAAAGTTCAAGTAAGTTTGATTTACTTTTGGATCAGTTGAGCTTAGTGATTCAAGATGGCCATAAGGCTTTGATTTTCTCGCAGTTCACCAGTTTATTGGCTTTGTTAAAGCCTCAGTTGGAGGCCCGGGGCATTCGTTATGAATATCTCGATGGTCAAACCAGGGATCGTCAAGAGAGAGTGGAGCGCTTCCAGGACAATCCGGAAATTTCGCTCTTCTTGTTGAGTCTTAAAGCGGGGGGAGTGGGCTTGAATTTGACCTCTGCGGACTATGTTTTTATTTTAGATCCCTGGTGGAATCCCGCAGCCGAGTCTCAGGCGATTGACCGAGCTCATAGGATTGGCCAAAAGCAAAAGGTCTTTGCCTATAAGATCATTGCGAAGGATACGGTCGAGGAAAAGATCCTGGAGCTGCAAAAGAGTAAGAAACAATTGGCGAAAGCCATTGTTTCGGGCGGAGATCAAGGTTTGCTGAAGAATATGAGTATGGACGACTTGCGACTTTTGCTTGGTTAATTAAGCCGATTAGATAAAAATAGAAAAAGAGACACAGAAAACTCCCGATAGACAGGGAAATGCAAATTGAATGCAGATTGGGACCTCAGAAATGAAAGTTATTGAGCACATTCAAAATTCTAAAGAGACTTTATTTAGTTATGAAATCGTACCGCCTCCGCGCGGTCGTTCAGTGAAAGATATTATCGATGTGGTGGAGCAACTGGCTCCTTTGAATCCTCCCTGGATCGATGTGACCTCGCACAGTTCCACGACGGATTTCCAAGAACGTGTGGATGGCACGATTCACAAGCGAACTTTGCGCAAGCGCCCTGGGACTCTGGGAATCTGCGGAATTATCCAAAATCGTTTCCGCATCGATACTGTGGCCCATATGTTATGTCTGGGCTTTACGCGAGAAGAAACCGAAGATGCATTGATCGAGTTGAGTTTTCTGGGGATTGAGAATGTTTTGGCTCTGCGCGGGGATGCACCGAATTTTCAAAAGAAAATTCGGACCGATCGCACGACGAATGAATTTGCCAAGGATCTTGTGGTGCAGATTCGAGATCTTGCTGAAGGTTCATTTTTGGATGAACTCGACAAGGCGGCTCCTTTGCGCTTTGGCGTGGGAGTGGCGGGATATCCTGAGAAACATTTTGAGGCTGCCAGTTTAAAGTTGGACATTCAGCATTTGAAAAAGAAAGTGGATGCGGGCGCCGATTACATCGTGACTCAGATGTTTTTCGATAATCAAAAATATTTTGATTTCGTGAAGCAATGCCGCGCGGCTGGTATCGAGGTTCCCATTGTTCCGGGTCTTAAAGTTTTAAAATCGATTCCGCAGTTGAAGTCGGTTCCTCGCAATTTTTATATCGATTTTCCGGATGCTCTGGTGGATGAAGCTACGTCAAATCCACAACACGTCGGCGAGATTGGCAAGCGCTGGGCGGAAAAGCAAGTGACCGAACTTTTAAAATTTGGGGTTCCTGCGGTTCATTTTTACGTCCTCAATGATGTTCAGTCCGTGGTCGAAGTGGTTAAAAAGTTTAAATA
>DATBTE010000069.1:0-1767 GCA_036559425.1 Pseudobdellovibrionaceae bacterium
AGTGCTTTTGCCTTTCAACTTAGAGTTTCGGTATGAGCGAGATGCTTCACAACAGACGGTAGATCGTCGACCCAAGAATTTTGCAATAGGTGCCGGTACGGTCGCTTCGACGATTTTGTTTGAATATTCCGCTTTCAACGAGAATACCGGAAATAAGACTCTTTCACTAGCACGCACTCATCAAGAATATAGTTTTTGGTGGAAGGAAAAATTCATGAACTTAGAATTCTTGGATGCTTTTTTCAGCGGCGGAGTCGGTGGTTACGAAGAAAAGGTAACGACGACTTTATCAGGAGCCGGAAGTGCCACCGACTCGAGTGGCTTACAGGCGTTGGCAGGTGCTAGCGTTGGTCTTCAGTCGTTGATGTTTAACTATGTTCTTGTAAGCATTGAAGGTCGCCTTATTGCGGGGAAAAACTTTGACCCCAACCCACAAGGGGGCATTTTACTGCGCCTGGGAGCGGAGTTTTAAATAATTTTTAATTTCCAGCAGTGACCCGGGTCTTGAACTTACGTTATCAGATAAACCACCAATCTGTATTTTAATACTTTTCCTTGATCTTTTAGAATGATCATTGGCTGTTTTAAACCGAAGGAGACACCTCGGTTCAGATATTGGATTCTTTTTTCTTCCATTATCCTGATGTTTTCGAACCATGAGTTTTACTTAGTGAGGTTTTAAAAACACTCCGTCTTTAGCGCGGAGATAAAACACTGTTTCAGTTTCCCTGACTTGGCCTTCGCCGGATTGTACATTGCCGAATATTTCTATTTTGGTATTTCCTGTCGCCTTGAGCCGGAAGCACTCGGTGGTGAGAATGCCCTTGAGAAGCGGCATCTCCTGGAATGGTTCAGGCGAGCTTCCAAAGAGGGGAGAATAGAAAATTGGATCTATGATTTTACATTCTATATTTTGCTTTGGATCCTCAGTAAATCGACAGGCGAATTGGCCTCTGTCATAACGTACACTTTGACCTATGTGGTTCATGTATTGCGGGCTAATAATTTTTAACGGAAATTTTCGATTGTTATCAACCCAAGTTGGAGAAAGAAAATACTTATAGTTGTCTTGAAAAAGTAAATTCGAATTGACCATGTCTTTCCAGGCCGTATCGCAGTTCTTTAAAGGAGCAGGGCAGTTGAGAACTCGCTGGCGTTGTTGAATTGAAATCTGTCCCCAGCTTGCCAACACATAGGCGCCTGGATAGTGAGTGTCCAGGTCCTGCGCCGTCATGGGGGTGCCCTGGCAAACTTGATCATCAAATAGATCTGCTTGAACATCGGGAATCGTGAGACCCATGCCCTGCAAAGTTTTGATCACCTTTTCTGAAGACATCGACTCAATTTCACGAGAGTGAAGAAAGCGATTAATGCGTCGATTGCGATCTACATTTTGGCTTAAATCCCATAGCCATTCATGAACCATTAAAAAAGATAATTGCAGGGGTGATTTTTTATCCAACGAGTCCACTATTTTTGGATCAAATTTATAGATGATATGGCCAATATCGGCTCCGGAAAAGCTTTGGAATTCACGGATCACTGCCTGAATGAGCTGAGTCTTTCCCTCTTTTTTACAATTCTCTGGAATCAAAGAAGTGATATTTTGATCGTCCAATTCGACTAGGCCAAAGGGAGTTGATTCCCACACTTTTGTTTTGCTATAGTCCGTATTAAAAACCAGATCGCGAAAGTCTTTAAAATAGGGAGCTAACGTTGGGGCCTTGTCTTGCAGGATTTTTAAGATACGTTCTGAAGAATTATTCC
>DATBTE010000070.1:0-6858 GCA_036559425.1 Pseudobdellovibrionaceae bacterium
TTTCAGTCTTCCTTTGTTGAAACTTGAGGTTGAAGCTCCTTTGAAAGATAATAACGAAATTTTTTTGCAACTTGAATCCGCTGAATATCGCGATGCCAACTCTAACCGTTTCGACACTCAACTTAAAGAGGGTTACTTGAGCCTGACAAGTATGCTGTCGGCTCGAGCGGAGCTTCGATACGGGCTCATCCCAGATTTTTATATCGAATTACAACGAGAGCAGTGGGGTTACGACTTCTGGGGAGCGACCAGTAGCCTGCCTTTACTTAAGTATAAATACACTTCATGGTCCGATTTAGGGGGCATGTATCAAGCTGAGCTTCCTGGCGACTGGGGGCATTGGGCTTTAAGTATTACAAATGGTGAGGGAATGCAAAGTGACGAGATCGGTCCTCGTAAACAGGCGCAACTGGTAGTTGGGCTTGCAAAAGCAGCCCCTTTTTATGTCATGGCTTCTTATGTCCATGGTGGATATGAAAACTATGATGAAAGTTTTAATAAAAAAACGCGCTTGTTGGTCCATATGAGTTATGAATTTTCTAAAGCCCTTGTAGCGCTTGAATACTATGGAACTCATGACCCTGCCAATGCCATTCTCGCCGGCGGTATAGCAAGCGGAGTTGATGTTTCGGCTCTCCAGGCGACCAATGTGGAAGGGCAAGGGGTGGCTCTGTTTAGCTACATGAGTCTCACTGAAAATATAAATCTCTTTTTATGGGCGGATTGGCTGAGTCCCGTAAAACAAGAGAAAGAAAAGAATTTGAAAGCTCTTTCTACAGGGCTTTCCTATGAGGCTAGCGAAGACATACATTGGGCTTTGGCCTATGAATATACAGATTATAGTGATACGTTTGCCGCCGCCATTCGAGACCAGAGTCAGCTCGTTTTAGCGACTCGAGTGATTTTTTAAGGCGAAAATGTTAAGATTTTGTTAGAATTATATGAGGAATATTTTCTGAGCGACTTGACGCGGGTTATTTGAAGAAAATGAAATGTCGTCAGTTTCGGAGTCTATTTGCTTTTTAAAATCAATTTCTGTAAAAAATGACAGGGAGTCAGAGTGGAAAGAATAATGGATTCTCAAATAGAGGAACTCAAACGGCTTATCTTAGTGATGGGAGGCTATGTTGAGAGAGCACTCACTGAAGTCACGCAGGCCCTTATGTCTCGCAATGCGGATAACTTTGCACAGATTCATGATATTGAAAAGAAGATTAATGAGGGTCACATAGCTGTTGATAATGCCTGCTTGGCGGTTTTTGCCAAACAGGGTCCTGTTGCCAAGGATCTGCGCTTGATTCTTTCCATAGTTAAAATTAATACGGATCTCGAACGGATGGGGGATCAGTGTGTAAATATCGCTTACACAGGTAAGGATTATTTGGCTCGGAAGCCTCTTGCAGAGGTTGCGGATATCAGCCGCATGTCCAACATTGTTTGTGTCATGGTTAAGGAATCCTTGGATTGCTTTGTGCGGGGTGATGTTGAGTTGGCCAAAAAGATTTTGTTAATGGACGATGAAGTGGATGGTCTTAAAAACAAGGTTTTTAAAGATAATCTTAATCACATGAAGAATGTCTCTTCGGACGTAGAGGCTTGTTTAGATCTGATCCTTGTGGCCCGTAATCTCGAGCGCCTCGGAGATCATGCGACAAATATCGCCGAAGATGTTATTTTTGCGTTTACAGGTAAGGATGTTAGACATGGTGGGAAGTACGCATGAATTTAGTGCCACAGTTTTAGTGGTGGAAGATGAACAGGAAATTCGTGAACTCATGGCTTTACATTTACTGCGCCAGGGGTTCAAGGTTAAAGAATGTGCTTCCGCAGAAGAGGCGCTGAAAGAATTTCAGGGCGAACCTCAAAAGAGAAAATTTGATCTGGTCATTTTGGATTGGATGCTTCCCGGTGTCAGTGGCTTCGATTTTCTCCACCAAATCAAGCAGAACTCAGGAACCCCTTATGTTTTGATGGTGACGGCGAAGACCGAGCCGCAAGATATCGTCAGCGGACTCGAAGGTGGTGCTGATGATTATCTCACTAAACCTTTTGATCCCGGAGTTTTCTTAGCTAGAGTGCGTGCTCTTTTAAGAAGAACCAAGGCGCAGGAAATTCCGTCCACTGTCGATCTGGATAAGTTCCATCTTGAGGGACTGAGTGTGAATTTCAAAACTTATGAAGTGAAATTGCGTGATGAACAGCTTCATTTGACTCCTTCTGAATTTAAGCTTCTTGGCAATCTTCTGGAAAGTCAGGGGCGGGTCTTAACCCGTGATCAATTGATTGAAAATATTCAAGGCGAGGGTATTAACGTCACCGGTCGCACTATTGACACTCATGTTTTTGGGTTGCGTAAAAAATTAGGGGCTTGGAGCGATAATATTGAAACCATTCGCGGAGTGGGTTACCGCATGAAAATGGATTCTCAATGAGGAATTGGGCTCGCTTCCCATGGAAGCTTTTTTGGCAAATTTATTTTATACAGATTTTTCTCTATAATTTTCTTTTTGTTCTTACTCTCATAATTATCAGTAGGTCGCATCCTTTTGGGTCGACCTATTTTTGGTCCATTATCATGCAGTATTTTTTAGCGACTTTGCCCTTGGCGGCTCTGATTTCCTGGAGGTTTTCTAGACCACTTCATAAAATCATTCTAAAAGCCTTCCGTGTCGCTAGCAAGAAAATGGAAAATCAGAGTGAGGATGAAGAAGATCTTTTAGATGAAGAAATGGGGGAGTATGCCCAGATTGAGAACGCTCTCAATCGAATCCATCGTAAGATGAAAAAACGTCGTGATCAGCTTCAGCAAGAGCGGGAAGAAACCCAAGCCTTCATGTGCGCGGTTCAAGAGGGAATTGTCAGTGTCAGCCCTGACCTTCGAGTGCTTTATTTTAACTCGCAGTTTGCGACCCAGTTCTTAGATTCAAAGCAGATGAATGTTTCTTTGACCTTGGCGGATATTTTCCGTTATCCAGAAATTCACGAAGGTTTTTTGAGAGCTTTGAAGGAAGGACGTACTTTCAAAGTTCAAGTAAAGTTGGAAACCAAGCTTGAAAAGAATATCCGATATTTCCTGGTGTCGATGAACCCGCTACGTAAAAGTAAAAGCAACGAAGTTTACGGGGCCATGGGAATTTTTCATGATATCACCGAGCTTAAAAAAGCCGAGCTTGTGCGTATTGAATTTGTGGGAAATGCCTCTCATGAGTTGAGAACGCCTCTGACCTCCATCAAGGGATATGTTGATACGCTCAAGTCTGACGTTCATAGCGGTTATTATGAGCAAGCAGGGAAATTTATTGATATTATTTCCCGCAATGTGGATCGACTGGCAGATTTGGTGAACGATCTGCTGAGTATTTCCGCTCTCGAATCAAATGCGGAAATTAAAATTGAATCGGTAAATCCCTTACAGGTTTCAGAACATATCGTTGCTGAACTGGCGCAATTCTCGAGTGAGAAGAACCAGGTCATCATGGTGGTCGGAGCCCAGGAATTACCTAATTTTAATGCCGACATTAGCAAAGTGGAACAAGTTCTCAGAAATCTCGTGTCGAATGCCGTGAAGTATATTCCTTCAGGAAAGACTATTCAGATTCGCTGGCAGAAAACGGACAATGGGGATATTACTCTTCGGGTGATTGATGATGGGCCTGGGATTCCGCCCGAGCATTTGGGGCGTCTTTTTGAAAGATTCTATCGTATCGACAAGGGTCGTTCCCGCGATGCGGGAGGCACAGGTCTGGGCTTAGCCATTGTAAAACATATTATGCAAAGCCACGGGGGTGGCGTTCAGGTAAAGAGTGAAGTGGGCAGGGGCGCTGAGTTTATTTGTACTTTTCCCTTCAAGAAGATTTCATTTAAGTCTTAATAAATGAAACAGGGACGTAAGTTATGGCTGTGTCATTTTATCAGTATTTTGAAAAAATCTATGGTTCGCGTTGGGGGGCTCTTTTTGATGCACTCACAACACCCGAGCGACAAGTGGCCAGATTGAATCTTCTCAGCAATGCTGAACCTGTGATTTTACAGGACGCCGCTCCTTTGCATCCGTCGCTGCACCATTGTTATTGGATTCCACAACAGGCTTATTTTCAACCTGAACGCACCTCCGAAGATCTTCTTAATGTTTACATTATGGATCCGGCAAGTGTCATTGTTGCCCGTGCGATGGAAGTCCAGGAGGGCGACCGTATTTTGGATATGTGTGCGGCACCGGGGGGGAAAACCCTGATTCTAATTGAAGGAATTAAAAAATTCGGAGAGCTTCTCGCTAATGACCTTTCATCGGAGCGTCGGGATCGACTCAAGAAAGTGATTCAGCAATATGTGCCACGCAACATCCGTGACCGTGTTTGGGTGACTGGCAAAGACGGTGTGCAGTTTGGACTTAAGGAGTCGAACAGTTTTGATCGAGTCTTATTGGATGCGCCTTGCTCCGGTGAGCGCCATGTATTGGAAAATAAGAAGGCCATGGAAGAGTGGGGACCCCGTCGTGGTGAACATCTTTCCATCCGTCAATATTCACTTTTGAGTGCCTCTCTTTTAGCAGTCAAGCCCGGTGGAAGAATCGTCTACTCAACCTGCACAATCAATCCGGAGGAAAATGATGGCGTGATTCACAAGCTGCTGAAGAAGAAAAAAGACCAAGTGCGTTTGCTTCCGCAGGAGACTTATTCGGTGGGTGAGAAAACTGAATACGGTATTTCTTTTTTGCCAGACCGCTGTGGATTTGGACCATTGTATTATTCAGTGATCGAAAAGACGGCTTTTTAAGAACTTAGGTTTAAGTCGACTCATCCAATTTTTTTTTAAGATGCTCGCGGTAATCCTTGAGATCGAAGTGTCCGTAGGTCTTTTTACGGTACATTTCTACGACTTCAGCTTGCAAGTCCTCGATGACATCTTGAAGATGACCATCAGGAATATTTCCTGTACGCGAAATAAATAGTAGATAAGTTCCTACGATTTTTTGGATAAGCTCCGTGGCAGATTCGATTTGACAATCGGGATCATGAAGGTGCTGATGGAAGATTTGAAAAAGTAAATCTGTTGTCATATATTCTTTTATCGGCAAGCTGATGGGAAACTGAATGAAAGCAATGAGTTTATTAGAGCTTAAGACTTTGGTCACTGAGTTGGAAAAACTCTTAGTGGATACCCAATTGCAGGATGTGATCTCTAATGATCGCGGTTTGGTCCTGGGCTTTCGTGGGAAGACTCACTTTTGGCTTACTTTTGATATGAATCCCCCAAACCCCTTTTGTCTGGTCTTTGCCGGGAACTGTCCTTTTAAAAAAGGTCCTAAACCCAAACCCGTGGCTCTATTTTTGAATTCCCATGGAAAAAATCTGTACTTCCAGAGAGTATGGCTTGAAGAAGGCTATGGCCGAGTTTTAAAAATTGAACTTGGAAACTCTCAAAAAAATTGTGTTTTGAAAGCGATTCTTATTCCACGACAACCCAATCTTTTAGTCGAGGCGGAGGATAAAAAAATCGCCTGGGAAAAGCCCCGAGAGCTGCAGGTTCAAAGCGAGCCGGGCCCTTTTCCAGAAACGCGAGATTTACAGCAAATTCATAAAGATTGGCTGACAGAATTCCAAGGCACAGGAGCCTCCGCTGGAGTTCGTCCTTCATTAGACCCCCAAGCTCAATGGGAAAAGAAGCAGGCCAAAGATCTTCAGAAAAAACGCAAAGCTCTGGAGGAAATTGAAAAAACTTTGGCCGAAAATCATTCGGAGAAATTCTATGAGCTGGGAAATTATTTGAAAGCCCTGGTTCCATCAGATTTTAGCGCAAGGCAATTGCCGTCGCAGTGGCATGACTTGGTGGATTTTAAAAAAAATATTTTTGTCAATATAGAAATTATTTTTGAAAAAGCAAAGCAAGCGGCCAGTAAAGTTGCCGGCACTCAATCACGTAAATTGATTGTGATGGATGAAATTGCCCAGCTTGAAAAAATGACTTTTGAGTCCAGTCAACGCCCAGGGGCTGGGCGCGCTAAAGTTGATGATTTAATGAAAAACATTGAAGCCAAAGGACGAAAACTCAATCTTAGCTCCGGCGCCATTGTTTATTGTGGAAAATCCGGTGCAGATAACTTGGCTTTGCTACGCAAGGCCAAGGCGTGGGATTATTGGCTGCATCTCAAAGACTATCCTGGGGCTCATGCCATTATCCATCGTGCTCGGGATCAAGAGCTTCCCTTCGAGGAGATTCAAAAGGCGGCACTTTGGGTTCTTAAGGAGTCTTTCTCCTCAAAAACTTTGATGCCCGGTGAAAAGTATGCAGTGGTTCTAGTTGAATGCCGTTTTGTTCGGCCGATTAAAGGGGATAAGTTGGGACGCGTGACTTATCATTCGGAAAAACAATTTATGGTGCTGTCTTAACTTGACTGGCTCTCTAGTCGGAATAGAATTTCCCATTATTCATGGGAGACATTATGATCGAAGTTCGAGATCTTACAAAGGACTATGGTCCCCGCCGGGCCATCAACAAACTCAATTTCACTATCAATAAGGGAGAAGTCGTGGGGCTCTTGGGACCCAACGGAGCCGGCAAATCGACAACCATGAAAATCATCACTGGCTTCATGGCGCCCAGCTCAGGTCTGGCAACCATCGCCGGTTTTGATGTTTTTGAAAGTCCTTTGGAGGTTAAAAAACGCATTGGCTATTTACCAGAGACTCCACCGATCTATACCGATATGTATGTTCGAGATTATTTGACCTACGTGGCGGAGCTCAAGCAAGTTCCTCAGGATAAAATCAAAACTCAAGTGCAAGGTGCCTTGGAGAAAACAAATTTATTGGGGGTCGAAAAACGCCTGATCCACAATCTTTCAAAAGGTTATCGTCA
>DATBTE010000071.1:0-4234 GCA_036559425.1 Pseudobdellovibrionaceae bacterium
GAAATATCCTCAAAAGACATTTTCGCCCTGGAATATTTAAGTATGAATCGAAGTGTCTCAAACTCTTGGGGATGGGGCACTAGGCGGCCGCGCTCGTATTTGAAGCCGTAGGGAGAGTTCCACCGAACTTGGCCAGAGCCCCTTTGTTCTTGAGTCTTGTTGCCCTGTTTCATAGATCTTAGGGAAACGCCTGCGCGGATCAGGATATCGCGAACACTGGTACGAGGGATTCCGGTGATTCTGGAAATCTCGGGTAGGGAGTGCCCAGACTCATATTTTGGGACGATCTCAGTGATAATTCCTTGCTCCGTGAGTTCAGGAATGCTAATTAAATCATGGGCTTGGGAAATTCATGCCATTAACTCGGTCGGGACCCCAATTTTTACAACAGCAGAAAATCAATAATTCCAAACACTTAATGCTCCGGGCCCAACGCTTTTTCTTCGAAAAAGCGACATGACCATTATTTCAGACGAACCATCTCATTCAACGTGTACCCATGTTGGATACAGTTTGTACCCAAACGTATTGACCTGATGATAGAGCCTCAATACAAATGATCTCATGCAAGAGACCAAAGAAATTTTTAGATTTAATGATGCTGTAGATTTTTTGAACTACGAGTTCGAATCAAAGCGCATTAAGAACAGTCGCTTTTCTCTGCGTGCTTGGGCGCGCCAACTTGGTTATGAAAACCCCTCTTTCCTTTCTCATATTTTAAAAAAAGATCGTTCACTTAAAATTGATGTTGCAGAGAAATTCACTGCCAATCTCAAGCTAACCGGCGATGCGAAAAAGTATTTCGAACTTCTAGTGCTTTTAAAAAACAGCAAAACTGTCGATGAGAAAAAAATCTACCTGGACATTTTAGAATCCCTCCGCCCCAGATCAGAGAAGGCGCCTCAATCTCTTCATCTCGATGCGTTTCGAGTCATTTCTGATTGGTACCATACGGCGATTTTGGAGCTGGTGGAGCTGTCCGATTTTAAAAACGATCTTGAATGGATCAGGGCTCGCCTCGGGAATGAAGTTTCAGGACAAAATATCAGTAAGGCGATTCAGCGTCTTTTGAAACTTGAGCTTTTAGAAGAAACGAGCCGTGGAAAACTTGGGCGGGTAAAGGATAATCCTGTTTTGCTCGAAAACTTCATTCCTAGCGATGCCATTCGTCATTTTCATAAACAGATGATTGAAAAAGCAAAATCCGCCATCGAAGAACAAGACATCAAAGAGCGTGATATTCGTGGTTCTATGATTTCAGTTCGAACGAAAGATTTTTCCAAGATTCAAGAGGTCATTAGGAAAGCCCACGCTGAGATTATTAAATACTCCTGCGCAGGCAATGGCGAAGAGCTTTATCAATTCAACACACAATTTTTTAGAATTACGAGAAAGAAAGGGACGGTATGAGATCAATCATTTTTCTAGTGGGAGCTGTTTTATCAGTATCAATGGCATTTGCTTCGGGAACAACAGTTGGCAATGGCGGGGATGAAATCCGTTTTACATTCGAAGATGCGCGCATCGAAGCTATTCGAATTATCAACAACATCAAAGAATGCTCATTCGACTCTACGACTTCTGCTGACGTTAGAAGTTGGATTTTGAATAATAGTATGGCACTTGCTTCTGATATCCAAAACAGTGCCCATCAATGGACTAATGAAGACAGGCCGACGTGCGCATGGACACAATTATCTGCTCGATCAGAAATAGTCTTATCTTACCCCAGCTGTGCCCTGAATATGTCCACCCAGAAAGCCGCGCAGCTTCTTATTCATGAATCCGTTCATCATTTCGGAATCAACAACGAGTCTTTTGCTGATGCCGTGGCCGTGGCACTCAATCAAGCGACCCCAGGTGTTATTTGCAGCAAAAGCACATTGCCAGAAAATACCAAGTGGAAAGTGCGTGATCGGTTGAGGCAGATGCTTCCTCCAAACTCAAAAACAGACAGCATTTACTTTGGGTCATACAAAGATACTGGGTCTTATTGCACAGTATTGCTAAGTACAGGAGAAGTTACGGATCCAAACAAGGTCAAAATAGACAGTTTTACAATCAGTGTGCTTGAGGGGCGGTTTAATGGATCCGGGGTTGGTATCAGTATTAGTGTGCTGGCCAACACAGAAGGATCACCGTATTTGCCTGGATATGTAACATTTTATAAAGATGATGGCGACCTGCTATCCATGGATTATATAACGAAGTACTTAAATCAAAAATGGGAAGCTTCCTCTCTTACAGTAAACTCGATAAACAGCAGCATTACTGAAGTTACAATTGCAAACAAAAATGCGCCAAGAAATCCGATCATTAAAACCTGCATTCTCGAGAATTGATTTGTTATGGAGGTCCCATTGAAGAAAATGTTTGTGTTGGCTCTCGCTACGTTGACTGGGGTAAATGCGTTTGGAGCGACTGGTAAGTCCGCGAAGTTAGATACTGAAAAAAAATATATTCTGGTCGATGTTACTGGCTGACAATGGATTAACTGATACCTACTACAAGGGGAGCGCCATGAAGATTAATGGCGACCAAGACTCTTCGGCGTCAGTCCACCTTCCCTAATAATTACGCCTAATAATAGGAACTATGGATTGAGATCTGTAGCGGCAGCAGCCGGACGACTTGAAGGAGACGTCTCTGATACTTCTTGGTCAAATTCAAGGCTGTCGGAGTTCAGGTATTTTCCGTTCACTTCAAAAAAGTAGTTCTTCTCACCGCCGGCAAGCTGTTCAACTTGTCGACATGGCCGAAATTCGTAGTCAGGGGCCCAAGCCTGGAGTTCACTCTCCTTGGATAAAAACTCTCCAACCCTGCGTAATAGCTCGGGTTCAGAAAGGTTTTGATTGTCGGTATAAGTGAACTCGTATAATTTCATTTATTTAATCCTTACGCTGGATTTTATAGCACTTTTGAGGCCAAGAGCCAAGGTAAGTTTGGGGGGCGGTTATGAACAGGCAGGAGCTATTAGAAAAAAGAGGGGACCTGTCGCCATTCCTGATTCATCTTACCCGTAGCGGAGATCTGAAGCTGGATAAAGACATTTTCTCGCTCCCGCAGGATAGAGTTGTCCAGATCACCGCAAAAGAGAGCCTTGGATCAATCATTGGATCACGAAGAATTGGTGCGCGATCGGCGTTCGGTTATTTCAATTACAAGGTTCCACTTAAACGGGCCGACGGACGGGTACTCAATTCCACCTCTCATGTTCGACGTGACTGGCTCCGCAGCGTTTGCTTTACCGAGACGCCGCTCGATCACGTTTATTTGCAGATGCAGACTATCGTTGGCCGTCAGCTTCATTTCGAATCGTATGGGTTGGCGTTCCGAGAATCAGTAGTCCGCGGAGCCAATGGTAATCCGGTCCTTTACTTCCAAACAACAAATCAAAATATTCGATCAGGCTTCGATCGATTGGCAGTAGATCCGTTGGCTCATCATTTTAAATCGATGATGCCGTTGGTTGAAGGGTTTGGTCCGCCGTGGTTCCCACGGTATGGGGGCCCCGCCGAGATTGATTTTCGTTGGGAACGTGAATGGAGAATAACTGGCGATTTTAGCTTTACCTTGTCTGATGTTGCCTTTGGTTTTTGCCCTGCGGATGAAATCGCTCAATTTGAAACTTTGGTTGGCGGCACGTTTCCGTTCGTGGACCCGCTTGGAAATCTGGAAGCAAATAAAACAAAACTTCGAGGCTGGGCCCATTTGCGCGATCTCAAGTGACTAGCGCTGACCTCCAATCTGGGAATACAGCAGATCCGGCGAACCCCATTTGCTCGCTTTGGACTGCTCCAATAGCTTCACCTGGGCGTGTCGGATTTGGTTGGTGATGCGAGGTAACTGGCCGGTCATTGCGGCGGCCAGAGTCAGCGTGAGTGCGAGTTTAATGACGTTATCGAGTCCCATGGCGTTTACTCCTTTTGGGTTTGGATTTGTTGATCGTTTTACTTTCAGAAAGATTGGCAGATTCCCAAGGCTGGTAGGTCACAACATTGCCATCACGCTTCAGAATCACCTCAGGGTGGAAGCGCCGGTTTAAAAAGGGGCCATTTTCACCGGTTTACCGGTCCCATATGGGCCACCATAACCGGTTTAAAAATGGACACTTTAGCATTGCATAAAGGGTGACCTCGGCCATCGGCATTTTTGCCGAGCCGATGCCACCCCGATTTTTTTTCGAGTGATTAGGCTTTTTCTTTTTTAGCCTTCAACTTTGCTTGACGCTGAT
>DATBTE010000072.1:0-18897 GCA_036559425.1 Pseudobdellovibrionaceae bacterium
TGCGGGTCCTCACCGTATTGGAAGCGATTCATCTCATCATTCGCTATTTGCAGGGTTTTACTCACAAGTTCTTTTTTGTTTTGAAACTCCTCAGAAGCTTTTTGTACCTGCTCAAAATAACGAGCCCCATCGAGCAAAATCAGCATCCGCTCTATGGAGCCCTTGATAGAAATCCCCAATTGCTTATTCACTTGAGTCGCGGGAAGCGCAGACTGATAAAGGTCATAGATTTCGACTTGACTAAGACGTTCAGATTGAGCGGCTTTGCCAAACCAACGAAGACTAACCGGAAGATCTTTTTGCACAACTTGTTGAGCATATTGATCCGGAGTGTACGCCAGAGCCCCCCACGAAAACAGCACAGCAACCAAGTAACAACTCACCCATTTCATGCAGGGCTTATAGCACAAAATGCGGATTCTCGCTCTTCCTCTAACAGCAAATGAAACATCTTCTGAAGTGTCTAGTTTCTAGACAGTTATAATGTTCTTTCTTCTCGGTTTTACAAAAACTTGCCCACAGAGTTGGCACAGGAAATAGCGGCCACGAAGGGCGAAACGAGCAAAACAAGAATTCTCTAGAATTCCCTCAAAGCCTCGAGCTAACCACCAGCCCATACCCAAGCGAAGTCTCTCGAGAAAATCACAATCACGAGACTATAAAGCTCCCGACAAGACGGCATTTCCGGGAAGCCTTGCGTAAAAATAAATATTTAAAAAATATCTCTTGCGTGGATTTTCTCACTCTCTCAGAGGGCGAAAGCTTGGTTTCTTATTCTCTGCCAGAGGGCTTCTCATCTCACAAAATTACTCTCTATAAAACGAGTCTAATGAATCCCCTAAACGCTATCACATAGACTTTCCCCATGTACTTCTCTCTGAAATAAATCTCAAAACTCACTTGAAAAAACTCGTGGTATACCTTCTCTCATCTTCTTTTTACGAAAGAAATTTTTTAAAATTTATTTAACTTATTAAAAATTGGAGTGCCTGATGCAACAACCCCCTGCCCCTCAAAATCCTCCAGCGCCCCTGGATCTTTCCAAGGTTTCTAATCAAGAAATCCTTTTTCGTTTAGAAAGGCTTTCACGTTCGGAAAGAAAAATAACCCACCTCATCCTTTGCCATATCAACGAAGTCGAGCTGAGAAAACTTTACTCAGAGCTCGGCTATGACTCTCTTTATAAGTATCTCACTCAACATTTGCACTATGGCGGAAGTGCCGCCTATGATCGGATGCAAGCCGCGCGAGTGCTAAAGATCAGCCCTGAGATCGCCCCTAAAATTGAAGAGGGTTCGTTAAATCTTTCTCAATTAGTCAAAGTGGAGCAAAGTCTTAAACAAGAACAAAAATCAGGGAAAGCTCTTTCCCCCCAAAGCACTCAAGAACTTCTAGGAAAGTTAGAAAATAAAAGTGGCTCTGAAACAGAGAAAATTCTAGCTTCTGAGCTCAACCAAACCCCCAAGACCCAGCAGAAACTCAAACCGCAAAAAGATGAAAGTGTGAGATTGGAATTCACGCTCACGCAAGAGCAGTATCAAATCCTAAAAAAAGCTCAGCATCTGATTTCCCATTCAGTGCCAGAAAACAATCTAGCCAAAGCGATCACTTATTTAGCTCAAGCTTATATTAAAAAAGTGGAGGGCTCTAAAAAGAACAAGGCTAAAACCGAAGGCTCCAGCTTAACGCCGAGCCGCACGGAAATGCCGTTCAAGGTTTATAAAACTCTCCGCCAAAAACGAAAGTTCATTTCCCTTAAAATCAGAAGAGAGGTCTTTGCAAAAGCCCAGCACTGCTGCGAGTTCGTGAATCCCCTCACGGGAAAAAGATGTGCTTCCCAGTTCCAACTCCAGCTGGACCATATCCAGCCTCTGTCCTGCGGAGGCTCGGATGAAATCACCAACCTTCGGGCCCTTTGCGGCGTGTGCAACTGGAGGGAAGCCCAGCGATGGGGACTTGAACGGCCTTTGTAAGTAAATGAAACATTCTGCAAAGTAAAATAGTTTTGGAGTAGAGCTCTTGGAGTAAGTTGAAATGCGACGTTAGACGTTTACTCTGCCACCGGGACCCTGAACCAACAATCGGAGCTTTTTTATTAAGGTTCCCACTTGACGGCTCTCTGTTCTTTTATTTCTCCTATTCTAGACGAACTCGATCATAGAAGGGAACCGGGGTTTGAGGCGAGGCAGACAATAGTAAAAATTCAGATCTATTTCAAACTGTTCAAATAATCTAGAAGCTTTTGGCGATAAGCTCCGTCTTCGGTAAAAAAGGAATCTCCATGAGAACCTTTTGGCAATAGCCAGAGCTGTTTGGGCTCTTTGGCCCTGGCGTACAAATCCTTGCCTTGGCTTACGGGAACGACAGGATCATTTTCTCCATGGATAACCAGCAAGGGAATGGGAGGAAGGTCTTCTATTTTTCTTGGAGCATATTTGTCACTCAATACTAAATATGTAAGAGGTTGCATAATCCACGTAATCCAATTTTTTGCAAGGACGGCCCGACCCGCCCTTTTATAGGATAAAAAACTTCCATCAATAATCACCGCTTTGATGGGAATTTCATTTTTCATATCTAAAGTCACCCTGAGTGCGATATTGCCGCCCAAACTTTGCCCGTAGATATACAAAGGGTCATCCCCTTTGTGTTGTGCTAGCCAGCGCAGCACTTCTTTACCGGCTGTCACGGTGGATTCCGGAGTAGGACTCCCGTCGGATTTATCGTAGCCAGGGTAATCAAATATCAAATAACTGTAACCCTGTGCCGGTAGCCAATAGAGACCGATGAAGTGAGAGGTCAGATTTTCCGCGTTGCCATGAAAAAACAGAAAGGTCCCTTTGCTAGGACCTTGGCTGTGAAAATACCATGCATGAATTTTTTGCCCCTCTTTATTGGTAATAAACACATCATCATAAGCAAGAGGAATTTTGGCTGGATTATAATATTGTCCTTGGCTTGGAAAATACAAGAGGGAAGAGCATGCGCTAAGTCCGAGCAAGAAGCTCCAACACAGAAAAAATCGAGCCATTACTTCGCTTTATGACAGCAGAACACATGCCATCCTTTTATGTTTTTTGATATTCATCAACAATGAAGAATAAGCACATTCTACTTCCGCAACAAATAAAAATAATGACAGGGAATGTTATCAATAGAACTCTTTCTAACCAATTGTTTGGAATTTCTTTCAAAACCTTGAATTGTACTGATGGCCCCGTAAATGAAGTTACAGATAGCATTATTTCTGTGATCATGAATGATTCACAGGTTGCTACTCAATGCAACTTGGGTTAATTCGATAGTTCATTAAAATTTACTAACTGCGCTGTTTGCCCAGCGCAGTTTTTTTATGGCCTCAAATGAAAACTGTAATTGCCCTTTTATTTATCTTTTTTTCGCTTTCCCCGCTTCACCTGGTTCGAGCAGAAACTTCAGCCTATACTCAAGCACTGCAAAAAGCCCATGAATTGGGTTTGGCTCAAGAACCGCAGTGGCTCCTTCTCGGCCATTATAAAAAAAATCTCTTGAACCAATGGAAAAGTGATATTTCGGATCCGAACTTTTTTATCAGTCCGGAAGGAGCTACAAATCCGAGTGCTGAGCTGGACAGTCTTTTAGCCTCCCTTTGGAGTCCTGCGAATGAAAAGGATATGGATCAAGATCCTCGCTGTCGTTTTCCAGCCAGACTCTCTTGGCTTAAGAAAAATCTGCGGTTGGAATTTCCGGAAGAAGAGCAGGATCCCCTTCTTCAGCGCTGCCGGATGTATCTACGCTATCGTTCCGTCATAAAAGCGCACTCATTAAGTTTTGTATTTTCCTCTTACTATGCCAATAGCCCCGGTTCCGCTTTTGGCCATACTTTTTTTCGTATTAATAAAAAGCCTGGTCCCGATGGGTCCCGCAGCGAACTCTTAGATCACGGAGTGGGGTATGCCGCCCAGGTCACTGTGACCAATCCCATGCTTTATGCATTTTTTGGTTTAGCTGGCGTCTTTAAAGGCGTTTTTACAAACCTGCCTTACTACTATAAGGTCCGAGAATACAATGACTTCGAGTCTCGAGATCTTTGGTCCTATGATTTAAATCTTACACCGGAAGAAGTGGATATGGTGGCTCGACATCTGTGGGAAGTCGGCAATTCTTACTTCGATTATTATTTTTTAACTCAGAATTGCGCTTACCATATGTTAACCGTTTTAGAGGCGGCAGCCCCGCGCTATCGCTTATCGGCAAGGGTGCCCTATTATGTAATTCCCTCAGACACGATCAAGGCCATCACGGCAGAGCCTGGCTTAGTAAAAGAGGTCCACTTTCGCCCAGCACTACGCAGTGTATTTACTCAGCGATATGACAGACTGAGCACCCGCGACCAAGCGATTTTTCGCGCTTACATGAAAGACCTGGACTTATCCATTCTCTTGGCTGAACCAGAAATGAATCGAGTGATTCTTTTAGATACGGCATTAGATTATATGGATATGATTTATCCAGAGAACTTAGTGAATCCGCTCTCCGAAGGAGCCAAGAAAAAGAACACCCTATTACAGGCCCGGGCTTCCATTGCGGTCACTAGCAAACGCTTCGAAGCGAAGCTCCCTGAAAACGAAAGACCCGACCTCGGGCATAACTCTGCCCGCGCCGCCATCGGCTTTGGCAGAAACTATCTGGGAAATTCCGCGACCACACTGGAGTTTCGTTTTGCTTTGCATGATCTTTTAGATTCCCACACTGGTTATCCTGAGAATTCTCAATTAGAATTTGGCCACCTTCGCGGACAGGTCGACCGCGACCTCCAGCAGGCCCGCTTAGACGATTTTGATATTTTTCGTGTCACCGCCATGAATCCCTTAAGTTTATTTTCAAATAAGCTGTCCTGGCGCGTCCACGTTGGAGTCCATCGTTTTAAGGAAGGCGCCTGTGAAAAAGATTGTCTCACAGGAGGTTTGGGTTTCGGCGCCGGTTACGCCCATTACCTTGACCACGAAGAAAATCTCCTCCTTTATGGATTGCTCGAAAGTGAAGCCTACTACGACGTTCACTTTAAAGATCAACCTTACAAAGTGGCGGTCGGCCCCACCCTGGGTCTGCTTGCAAAAATTGGCGATCAGTTAAAATGGTCCGTTGAAGACACTTATCTTTTTCAAACTGTCCGAGCCCAAAGCGACGATCACAAATTTTCAACGGAACTCCGCTATCTCGCTAAACACGATTGGAACCTCGGTCTTCGCTATAATCATGAAATAAAGAGCGATGAAAGTTTTTTGATGGTGTATCGATTTTTTTAAATTTTTTTGTTTTCTGGCATGTGACAGAAAATTCCACTCATCGGTCTTGATTCAGGTTCTCAAATTTGGAATCATTGAGATCTGATATGCGTTCATCAGTAAAGCCGGGGTCATCTGGATACTTTGAATCCGCGCTTTAAAGCAGTTAGAAAGAGGGGCGTATCGCTATGAAATCTTTGATTTCATGAGCGAGCACCCCGCTCTTTTTTCTTCCTAATAGTTCTTTGCTTTCCTTCTTGGACCCTCTATATTTAAAAATAATGAAATCAGGGCGTCTCATTCCTATAATTATTCTTCTCAACAGTGTCGTTTTCTTTCTATGGTCCTACGGCGGAACGGAAAATCAGGAGTTCATGGAAAGTAATTTCGCTGTGAGCTGGGAAGTCCTTCGTGAGGGTCATTGGTGGGTTTTGTTAACCGCCGTCTTTTCTCACAATTTATTTTTCCATCTATTTATTAATATGTTCGTTCTCAATAGTTTCGGCAATGCTGTGGAACCAGTTTTAGGTTCAAAATACTTTCTGATTTTTTATTTGATTGCCGGCATCTTTAGCTCTTTTACTCATGCCCTGGTTTCAGCTTTTCTGCTTGGACAGCCTGATCTGCCCGCTGTCGGCGCCTCTGGAGCCATTGCTGGAGTGGTTCTGCTCTTTGCCTTATTCTTCCCCCGAGAGAAATTATTATTTTTTGGAATCCTCCCTCTTCCAGCAATCTGGGGCGCCCTTATTTTTGTAGGGCTGGATGTGTGGGGCCTGATCAGCCAAGCTGAAGGCGGTGGCCTTCCTATCGGCCATGGCGCCCATCTGGGGGGCGCTTTCTGTGGCATCGTCGCTTATTTATATTGGCGCAAGCGTCTTCGAGTTTAAGAAATCACTCTTTAATTCCATGTTTGAGCATGGCTTTGCGCAGTTCGTTCCAGGACTCTCCGTTTTGTAGAAGGGTTTTAAAGTTGGATGAGGAAATAGGTTCGGAAAAAGGCACTTTGTTCGAAACTCTGGTTTTGCACGAAATTAAAACCCACTCTGACTATTTTCAAAAAAGGTGGCAAGTTCATTATTGGGGAACTCCAAGTGAGAATGAAGTCGATTTCATCATTTCCAAAGGAAAAGTTTCAATGCGGGGCTAGAAACCTTGATTGATGCTGGCAAAATTAAGGCCGCCTATGGAGTTTATTTAGGTTCCGAACAGCTCAAAAGCGGTCCAGTGACAGTGCTGCCATTTCGAAATTTTATTTCGCTGATGTACGCCGGAAAGCTTATCTGACCATTAAGGGCAAATGAGTAAAAAAACCGTTAAAGATTCTTTACCTCTCCCATAGCGCTTTCCAGAAGATTTAAACCTTTATCGTCGTTCCTAACCAAAGTACACCCCTGGCAAATAACCACGGTCATTAATTCCGAGGGATCTTTTGTTTTCTCTTCAAAGGCGGCCAGTTTTTCAAAGTTTTTCCGGACCCGCTCTTGCTCCTCAATCCACATCTGATAAGAAGCGCGAGTTATCTTTGAAACATGCACCCCAAATTTTGTAGACATTTGCTCCCCGGTCTTTTCATCACGGAATTTCTTGCGATACCCCTCGGTGATGGTATCGATGAAAAACTGCGTCGTATTTCTAATAAAATTCTGATAGTAAACTTTGCCCAGCAGACCACTACCTAAAGCTGGAATATTCTTAAAGGCAGGCTTCACCCTTTGTTTTCCCGTCACCCGAATCAACCCTTGCTTCTCCAAGCCAATCAAATATTTATCAGTAGATCTTTGAGTTAAGTGGCAGGATTCAGCGATCTGCTTCGGAGTCTCCCCACTGAAAAGCTTCATCAGGTAAGCGAAAAAGCTTTGGTTCTTGGCCAGAAATTCCTCTTGCGCGGGAGTGAAGCGTTCTTCTTTGATTTCAGTCTCTTTAAGGAGTTCCTCAAGGTCAGCCAGATCAATTTCAACGATCTCACACAATTGTAACAAGCGATTGAGGGTCAGCTCCTCCGGCCCTAGGATTCTTTTTATCGTCGGTACCGAGCACTCCATTTGCTCCGCGAGTTCGTCATAGGTGATCTTTTTCTTCTTTAAGAGCTCCTTGATCACACTTTTGATTTTTTGAGATTTAAATTCCTTCATCGTTTTAACCTCTGTAACTTCTGCGAACCGTAGGAACTGAGAATTCTTTTTCTAAGATATAGGTTTCAAATTGGCTGTTATTAATAAGTATTAATTTTCTTAAGATCGTTTTTAAGCATTTCATTTTGAACTTCCTTCTTTATTTCAGAAAGGCACCGCTTTCTTGAAAACAAAGATGCCGGAGTTTCAAGGCCTCAACAAGGTCAAAACTAGAGGTATCACAAAATGATCCCCACAGCGAATTATCAGCTCATTTTGTGATTTTTATATCACTTTTTGGCCTACTTAAGGCCTTCATCTCCTCGGCCTTTAAGACAAAACTGAGAACACCATAAACCACCGCACCCGATAAAATGGTGAGAGCTAAGGCCAAAGCTTGCAGTAAAACGCCGCCCTCAAACCAAGCGACAAGCGGTTCATAGACTTGCAAACAGACCACCAAGCCCGCGCCCGCCAAAATGAACTTCATGATATGCACAAGCAGTTTAAAGTAATCAAAAGCACCCACAAGTTTTGGATAGAAACTGAGAAGCAGAACACTGTTCAAAGTCGCACTGAGAAAGGAAGACAGCACCAACCCCTCAAGCCCGGAGCTTTTCATAAACAAAGGAGCCAAGCCAATATGCATCAACAAAGAAACTCCAGAAGCCACGGCTGGGAACCAGGTATTTTTAATCGCATAGTAAGCCGGCACAAAAACCCGCGCACAACTTGCGGAAATTAAAAGTCCGGCATAGACCTTCAATACCGTCGCCGTGGTTTCCGCATCTACCTGGGTAAATCTGCCGCGCAGAAAAAGAACTTCAACAATAGGCCGAGCTAAGAAATACAAACCCAAAGCCGCAGGGATGGCGATAAACAGATTCAGTCGCAAATAATAATTTGTGGTCTCTGACATTTGCTTATGATTTCGCTGTCCCCAAAGCATGGACAAAGTGGGCAATAAAGCAGTGCCGAGACTCACTGACACCAAAGAAAGGGGCAGTTCCAGAAGACGATCCGCCCAATAAATAGAAGAGATGGCTCCTTCGGCCAAACCGCTGGCATATTTTAAATTCACAATCGTGGTGAATTGTAAAAGCCCCATTCCCACAAACCCCGGCACCATGTTGCGCAACACTCGGCGAATATCTTCATTGAAACCCCGCCACTGAAAACGCGGCATGGCCCCAAGTTTGGATAGAGTTGGCACCAGAATCCCCATCTGGAGCGCTCCACCCGCCAGCACCCCCCACGCCAGGCCATCGCCTTCAAAAGAAAACACGGCCCCAGGGGTCAGAGTCGAAATAATCATGGAAATATTAAAAAGCGTCGGTGCCAGAGCTGGCAGGGCGAATTTTCCAAGGGCATTTAAAATCCCCATAAAGTAGGCATAGGTCGCCACAAAAAAGATAAAACCAAACATAATTTGGGCCATACGAACGGTGATTGCAAACTTCTCGGCACCATAACTGGCATCCAAAAGGAGCCTCATCAGCGGCTCGGCAAAGAAAATTCCCACCGCCGTTACAAGGGCTAAAAAAACTAATAAGAGAGTGTAAAACCCATTGACCAGATTCTGGGCCCGTAAGGGAGAGTCCATTCGGGCCTCGACAAAGACTGGAATAAAGCTGACCGACAGAGAGCCCTCACCCAGTAACCTCCTGAAAAGATTAGGAAGTCGAAAGGCCGCGGTCCAAGCATCGGTGATGGTGCGACTAAAAAGTGCAGCCAAGGCCATATCCCGTAAAAGTCCCAGAATTCGGCTCGAAAAAGTTCCAAAGGCCATATTCAGCGCATGATGAACTCCTTTTTTCGATACTTCTTTGCTTGAACTGCCCGGAACCATATGTTATCACCTGTGTTCGTTTAAAAAAGCTTAGTGTGGAGGTTATCCCTTGGCAAATCATAAGTCTGCAGCAAAAAGAGCCCGTCAATCTACTCGTAGAACTGCTGTTAACAGCAAACGTAAGGGCACTGTGCGTACAGAGGAAAAGAAACTCGTTAAAGCTCTTGAAGCTAAGAACGTAACAGCGCTTCCAACTTTGTTGAGTGCTTTAACTAGCAAATTGACTCGTGCAGCTCAAAAAGGCGTTTTCAGCAAGAACACAGCCTCTCGCAAAATCGGCCGTCTTTCTGCTCGCGTCCATGCTCTTTTAACAAAATAGTTTATATTCTTTGCGACGAATTTATAGTTGAAATCCGAGCTGATACAAAAGCTCGGATTTGTCGTTTAAAACCCAATGGAATGACATCAAAAGCAATTCCATGAATCACCACACCTTGGCTGGGTTTTGCAGATCTAATCATTCCCCGTAAGGTCACAAAGGTTCCCTTGGGGATTTGAAAACTCAAAACAAGTTCTCGCCCCTCGGTCAAGGCGTATTCGCTGATAATGGACATTCCTCCTTCACCAATTTCCCCTGATTGACAAATCAAGTATTCACCCCCAAAAAGGACTCCTACTTTTTTCACCAATGTTCGGCGCGGAAACTTGCGTCGGATAGAACTCAAATCTTCGAAATCACTCATAGTGTGTATATCGGATTTTTAATCTGAAAACATGAGACTGGATCAATATCCAGCGCCCCATTAGCGCACATCAAAAACCAACAGGACTGGAGTCTCGTCAAGCACCTGCACCCAGGGTTGTTTCACCAATTCGCGAAGCCAGTTCACGAGATCGGAACAGGCGGCATCATTTAAAATATTTTTATTTAAAACCAGAAAACCAATATGAGTTTTTTTGAGATGTTCATGAAGAACTTCAAAGTTTTCAAGAAAAGATGTCCTTTTAAAGACTAAAGCATCGCCGAAACAATTTGTATGACTCAAAAAAGGATCTTCCAACAAAGTCTTCATCGTCTCAGAGGTGTAGGCGGTGTAAGCCAAGTAGCCAGCACTGATTCTTTTTTGATGGAAAAGTTGGAAAAAATTCTGCAGCGGATCGGCAGCCATAGCCGTTGGAATGTGCGCCACAATAGTTTTCACAGAACTCGCTCGAATCACTTCCACAGCTTTTTGTGGAATGTTGGATTTATAATCCCAGGTCGGAACGAAAATTTCATGGGTCAAAACCGGGCCTGTGACTAAAATCCATGCTATCAAAGCCAGGGCCACTTTAAAATTTCCTGCTCTTTCCATCCAGAAAAGTCTCAGATAATCAAAAGCCAAGTAAATGAACGACAAGGCTGTCACCACCATAAATCGACCCGGCGCCCGGGAGACTGATAAAGGTGGAATACGCTCAAGCAAAGTGAAAAAGTAATTTTCAAGAGACCCCTCACCCGGCAGTGAACTTCCCATCCGCAGCTCTGGCCCCAATGACCAAACAAAACAAAAAGCAGCCAGCAGGATTAACACTCTACGCAAAGGCTCTTGCCAAAACTTTTTATGAAGCAAAGATACGAGGACGATTCCCAAGATCACCAAATCCAGCGGATTCGTCGCTTCAATGGGCAGGGCCATGCCGCCAGCCCACAAGGGTAAGAATGCATGCAATAGAGCCAAGCTGAAGTGAGTTCGTTCCACCACTGAATGGGGCTGACCACTTTGGAAATAACTTATAATCGCTGGAGCGAAAAAGAAAACGAAGGTTCCAAGGAAAATCACCGTTGCCAGCCCCAACGTCTTGACCCAAGCAAGGCTCTTTTGTTGAGCCCGATCTTGCCAAAGGCGCAGAGTCAGAATTGCGAGCAGCGGCAAACTCAGCATTGCGGTATTATGAAAGGTTCCCGCAAAGACCAGCCCCATTATAAAGGCACGGAGTAAAACAGAATGGAGTTCACGCCAACGAATTGTTAAACCGGCCCACAAAATAAATTGAAAACCCCAAATGCTTGGCAGCAAGGTGAAATGATGATTGATTCTTGCCGCATAAAATCCGGTCCACCACACGAAGAGAACATAGGCTAAAAGCCAAGGTTCTGAAAGTTTCATAACCCTGCCGACCAAGAAGGCCGAGAGAAGGACCAGAAAAATTTCTAGCATTGCGAAGATGTGAAACTGCACAGAAGACCCGAGTGAACTCAAAGGACAGGTCAGAATCATCGGAAAAGGACTATCAAAACTGGTCGAAAGCTCCGCATCCCCCATCAAAAACTGATCTGAGGGCAACTTTCGGGTTTCTAAATATTGAGCAGATAGATATTTCGGAAATATATTTTTACAATAGAATCCCGGCATCGCCGCATGAGCCAAGGTATCCCCTGAACCTCCCGCCAAAGTTTGACTGGGCCGCCATAGAGAGGAGGTATGGATTAAGAACAAACAAAAGAGGATAAGAAAGATTCTCATGCCACCCCCTTTTCCTGGGATTTATTACACAATTGCCTGCTGAGACTGGCTGCACGTTTTCAGCACCAGATTCTCAAGCCAAATATGAGAAGATAAAGGAGACGATTTCAAAGCCTTATCCGTCTCCGCCAGGATAATTAACGTGTACTCCAATTTTTTGACGGTCCACAACCGACTCTGCATCACATAATTATCTAAGAAGTAAGGGGGCACTTGAGCAGAGTGAGCCAGCTTTGCCCCCGTGAGGCCGTGCTCAAGGCCTCGTTTTACGGAAAGCAATAAGCGGATATGGCGAGCTAACAAAGAGACAATTCCAATTTCACTTTGCCCCTGATCCAAGAGATGAACCAGATGCTCCAACGCGCGCACGCGATCACTTTCGCCAATCGCCCGCGTAAAATCGAAAACATTTTCCTCTTTAGAACGAGAAACCACTTGAGCCACATCACCGACTTCAATGCGTTTTCTTTCGCCCATAAAATCCGCGAGTTTTTTCAGCTCGGATTCGATCTCAGAAAGATGACTGCCGACCAGTTTCGCTAAAAGTAAAATAGCATCCTCAGCGATATCTAATCCCAAAGTTCCCGCTATATATTTCACCCAACCTGGAATTTGATTGTCGTAGGGTTTTTTAAACTCCACACACTCAGCGGTTTCCAGCATCAAACGGATGGGTTTTTTGCGTTTATCCACACGGGAAGCGAGAATAACAAAGACAGTGCTATCCACTGGAGTGGTGATCAAAGGATCTAACTCGGCCCACTCACGATCCGAGAGTTCTTGGGCTTCTTTTAAAATTACCAAGCGCTTGGGCGCCATCATCGGCAAGGTTTCAACGGCATCACGCACGTTCGAAACATCGGCATCAGAAGCATAAAACAAAGAATAGTTAAAATCGATGGCACCATCCGTGAGGACAGCATATTTGAAGCGTTCTACGCACTGGTTCAGTAAATAGGCTTCCTCACCAAAGAGAAAATACAACGGAGAAAACTCGCCCTTTTCCAAGTCACGATAAAACTTTTGAGCATCGATCAAAGCCACTCAATATTCCCCGTAGATTGCCCTTAACTAATCTTGTAATAATCTCGTAATAATCTCGTAAATAACCTGTAATATACTCAGGCTCTCCGTGATGCTGTTAACCAAAAAAAGTTTAGAAGTTTTCAGTAATACGATCATGAGCTTCGGCCATCATGTCGTTAGCAACGGAGTCAATGTTCTGCCTGCGTGCTGAAAGATTGTAAAGTGGATTCACGGAATTGACACCGGCTAGCGTGACTAGGGGCGCATTGTAAGTGCGTTCTCCCGTAAAACCACCTGTCCAAATTTGTGTATTATCTGATTGACGAACGATACTTACTTTCACGGAAACAAGAATACGATAATCTGAAGCCAGCACCGTTCCTTCTGGAAGGTAGGGAGCTGAAGATTCCCCCGCCGTCCGTTTTGTTCCAGGAAGATATTGAATGGCCTCCACCACTCCCACAATTTTTACATCCGAAAGATTTTCAGAGGTGACTCTTCCCACCTGGGAGCGCTCAAACTCCTGGATTAATGCGTTGGTGAATCCCACTTCAATGCCGATTTCCTGGGTGACATTTTTAAACACCGGAATGGATAAATATTTATAGCCTCCAGGAAGACTGCGGCTTGACATGCCAATTCGATAGGCACAACCACCGAGCAAAACCTGGAGTAAAAGCGACCCGAGCATCAAAAATCTTGAAGTTTTCACCGGATTAGTTGAGTATAGCAGAGTCAAACTTTCAAGAAAGAAATGACTGAAAGAGCTAAAAATGAACTCTCCTGACAATCTTTTTGATTATAGCCTTCTTGCGCCAGGTCCAGTGAGTTTACATCCCGAAGTCCGTAAGGCTTTGGCTTTGCCGATGATTCATCATCGCACCCCAGAATTCGATAAAATTCTAGCCCGAGTTCTTACCGGTCTAAAAAAGATTTTTCAGACCTCGCAAAATGTTTATATGCATTCCTCCACTGGCAGCGGGGGCATGGAATCTCTTTTAGTGAATGTTTTAAGCCCTGGCGATAAAGTGATTGTGATTGTTTCCGGAAAGTTTGGCGAGCGTTGGGCCCAGATGGCCGAAGTTTTCGGTGCCCAAGTCATCATTCACAACGTGCCCTGGGGAGAAGCTGTCAAAACAGCCGACATCAAAGCCCTTTTGGAACAGCATCCAGAGACTCGGGCCCTCCTTTGCCAGGCCTGTGAAACCAGTACTGGGGTGGTTCATCCAATTCGTGAGCTCGCCCTGCTCACTGAAAATAGAATGAATACTTTATTTTTAGTGGACGCCATCACCGCTCTGGGAGCTTTTCCCCTGCCGATGGATGAATGGAAAATCGATGGCATCGTGGCGGGCTCGCAAAAAGCCCTGATGCTGCCCACAGGACTCAGTTTTGTGGCCTTTTCCAAAAAAGCCGAAAGTTTTTTTGAGAAAGCCACTTGTCCAAGATATTATTTTGATATTCGTCGCGAGAAAAAAGCCAATGCCAGTGGCGAAACTTTCTTTAGTTCTTCCGTGAGCTTGGTCAGGGCTCTTGATGTGGTTTTGAATCTCATTGAACAGCAAGGCTTAGATCCTCTTTTTGCCAGCATTCATCGTCGCGCGGAAGCCACGCGGATTTTCGCTCCGAAATTAGGCTTCGGTCTTTATGCAAAAGCGCCGAGTGATTCAGTGACAGCGCTGACTGTTCCGGCGGGAGTGGATGGACAAAAAATTCGTCTGCATCTTGAACAGAAATACAATATCACAGTTATGGGTGGCCAAGATCAGGCCAAGGGTAAAATCATTCGTGTAGGCCATATGGGCTACATTCAAGATGCAGAAATGCTTCGTTTGATAAATTGTTTGGGTTTAAGCCTGCAGCATTTCTCGGCAAACTCCCTCTCGACGCAAAAAATCCAAGACACGGTCTCTGAACTTAAAATTTGGCTGGAAACTCACTGATGAAGAAAAAAATTCTTATTACGGATCGCTTCGCGCAGGATGTGTATCTTTATTTGCAACAGCAGTCACAATTTGAGGTCCTAAGGACGGACTCGCCAACGCATTTGCCTTTAGAGCATATTGTGAATGCTCACGCTTTGATTATCCGCAGTCGCACTCCTATCAATGAAGAACTGTTAAAAAAAGCGCGCAACTTGCAAGTCATTGTCACTGCCACCAGCGGCTTTGATCATATCGACCTTGAGGCGACGCAAAAGTGGGGCGTCACCATCATGCATACGCCTTCCGCGAACATAGAAAGTGCCGCGCAGTTGACTCTGGCATTGGTCCTTTCTTGTGTCACTCATCTGCAACAGGCCCACAAAATGATCAAGGCTGGAGACTGGAATCGCGAAAACTTGGTGGGCATTGAACTCAGCGGTCGCACCTACGGAATTGTTGGTTTGGGTCGCATTGGAACTCGAGTGGCACAGTTGGCCCAAGCCTTTGGCATGAATGTCGTGGCTTATGACCCTTACCAAGAAGATGAGCACTTTGAAAAATATAAAATTCCCCGCTTCAGTTATGAGGAAGTCTTAAAAACGGCGGATTGTTTAAGCTTCCATGTACCTAAAACTTTGGAAACAGACTGCATGCTTAATCGTTCCCACTTTGAATATATTCATCGTGGAATTACGTTGATCAATACCTCTCGGGGTTCGGTGATTGATGAGTTGGATCTCTGCGAGGCCCTCGAAAAAGGCTTTATTCGCGCGGTGGGTCTGGATGTTTTTGAAAAAGAACCCCTGCCTCGAACCTCAAAACTTTTAACTTATCAAAATGTTGTTTTAACGCCACACATTGGAGCCACTACAGAAGATGCTTTTTATAAAGCCTCTAATATCGCTGCCCAAAAACTAGTCGAGTTTTTCTTGGACGGCTCCACTTCAGATGCTTTACCACCCCAAGTTCCCTGGTATGGCGCAACACCCTTTAAATCTGATAATTAGAGTTCTTGCCTTGTCACCAGCGATGGGCGAACCTTTTTTCTAAATTCATTAAATATTAAGAGGTATCAAGTGTCTGGAACAGTCGTGGTAGGTGCTCAATGGGGCGATGAGGGCAAAGGAAAACTCGTCGACGTTTTTGCTGCCAATGCAGATTTTGTGGTTCGTTACCAAGGTGGCTCCAATGCGGGTCACACCATTGTCGTTAACGGTGTGAAAACTATTTTGCATTTGGTGCCCTCTGGAATTCTCCATCCTGAGACGACCTGCATAATCACCTCGGGTGTGGTGGTGGATGTTTTTGGAATCTTGCAAGAGATTCGAAAACTCAAAGACAATGGTCATTTGCAAAATCCAAAACAGCTTTTAATTTCTGATTCTGCGACGGCCATTTTGCCTTACCATAAAGCCCTCGATGAGGCACGCGAGAAGGCCCTGGAAGACGACAAAATCGGCACCACCGGT
Organism: Pseudobdellovibrionaceae bacterium; assembly: GCA_036559425.1. GTDB lineage: Bacteria > Bdellovibrionota > Bdellovibrionia > Bdellovibrionales > Bdellovibrionaceae > JACMRP01. The sequence goes on from DATBTE010000072.1 coordinate 16,095, forward strand.
CGTGGCATTGGCCCGGCTTATGAAGACCGTGCTTCTCGTCGGGCGATTCTGATCGGCGATCTTTTTGACAGAGCTTCTTTGCGAAAAAAATTAGAACTCGGCTTGAGCGAAAAAAACTTTTTAATGGAGAAGTTTTATAAAGGCCAGACTTTCGACATTGATGAGCTAATGAAGCAACTGGAAGGTGTCGCCAACGAACTGCTGCCGTACCGCTGCCGCGATACCTCTTCAATCATCGCCAAGGCTCTGAAGAACGGCAAACGCGTTTTATTCGAAGGAGCCCAAGGAACCATGTTGGATCTTCTGCATGGAACTTATCCTTACGTGACCAGCTCTTCGACTGTGGCGGGCTCTGCTTGTATCGGCGCCGGCATTGGCCCGATCCACATTCAAAAAGTAATCGGCGTTTTTAAAGCTTACACCACCCGCGTCGGTTCTGGCCCTTTCCCGACAGAGCTTAATGACGAGATCGGCAAAAAAATCCAGATGGAAGGCAACGAGTTCGGTGCGACCACGGGACGCTCCCGTCGTTGTGGCTGGTTGGATCTTGTGGCGTTAAAATACGCGATTCGTGTGAATGGCATCACCAACCTCGCGTTGATGAAGCTAGACATTCTCTCAGGCCACGAACGCTTGGGCATCTGCACAGGATATATGCTCAATGGCGAGGCCATCAGCGAGCTGCCGCCGAACTCTTACGAGCTCGAGAAGGTAGAGCCTGTGATCGAGTATCTTCCTGGCTGGAAGGAAGACATCTCGAAGTTGACAACCTTAAAAGATTTGCCCAGAGCAACGATGAATTTCATCGATTACATCGTCACTCAATTAGGAACTCCGGTGGATGTGATTTCTATCGGCCCTGGTCGTGATCAAACTTTGTGGGTGAAGCCTCTTTTCACCAAGTAGAAATTTAAAATGCCCAACAAGTAAGCGCTCTTAGCTGACTCTTAACTTACTCTTAGCTTAGATGTTGGGCATTTCTTTCTCTTTCATTCAACTTCTAGAATTTTTCGTAATTATTTTTATTTTTCTTCAATAATCGGGTTGACTTAAAGAGCACTTTCTACGAGATTAGCAATCCTTGCAACACACGTGGTTCGCTAGCTCAGCTGGTAGAGCACTTCACTTTTAATGAAGGGGTCGATGGTTCGAATCCATCGCGAGCCACCATTTTTTCTTTTTTAGTTCCGGGTACGTTCCCATCGTCTAGGGGCCTAGGACACCTCCCTTTCACGGAGGATACAGGGGTTCGAATCCCCTTGGGAACGCCAAATAATCCGCATACTTAGCAAAACCACCTCTTTTACAAGGGTCGTTTTGTATCCACTGGTATCCATCACCCCTGAGATCGCTTAAAATTCGGCCGCAAAACATCTCGTTTTTCATTCAGCGTTTCCAGCATAGATCGCGTGTCATCGAGCTTTAAATGCAGATATTTTTTCAGCGCCTCTCTGAGGAAATCCGGCACATCACCCGAAGCCTTGGCTTGCTTTAAGATCGACTCAAGCAGAACCTTCTCGCTGAAAAAGTCTTTGCGAATTTGTTGAATGTCGCTATCGCTGAAGGACTTTTTAAATCTATCAATGATCCAACTCGCGATATCTTGACGATTCACTTTGCCTGCCCCAAATCCCTCATTCACCATCGCCAATATCTCCGTCAAATTTTCCCCAGCTTCCTTTGTCACCGTGATTTTTATAATTTCCTCGATCTCTTCTTTCTCTTCCCTCATCACTCTTTGTGTCTCCAATGTATTCTCCTTTCATTTTTGTTTTTTTCTGTATCTCCTGCTCCCAACCCCTTGCCTGTTTCGTTGCCACTTTCCATCAACATCGTTGAGGGGGAGTGGCGACGAACCGCAGGAAGGCAAGGGGTTGGGAGCAGGACCGGCCTTTCGGTTGTAAATCTAGCTACTAAGCTCACCCCGCCCCCACCGCAAAGAGCGACTCTTTCTCGGACTCGATGTCCGACACGCTTTTTTGAGTTGTTTGTAGAAGGCTTTTTAGATTCTCGATATACTGCTCAAACCCTAAAGCCTGATCGCCAATCATCATGGGGAAATTCGTCCAACTATTATGTAACTCAGAAATCTTGCAAAAGGCGATGGGTCGGCGTTCTTGCGGGTAATGAAGGCGCCTTGCTGCCCCACGGATCAATTCAAAGACGGATCGGTCGTTGAAGGCTATCAGTACCAAGTGAACGCCGCTTGCGGCAGCGTAGGCGTTTACCAGGCCATCGTATCTCATCTGGGCCTTGCGCGTTCTTTCAATTTCAAAGGCAACCCGGAAAGGCTGGCCCGGAAGACGGATATCAAAAACCAAATCTGGCAGTTTATAAAGTTCCGAGCCAAAAACTTGAGTCACATCTTGAGGTGTAGATTGTCTTAAGACCTTCTCACTTAGCCAATTGTCATCAATGAGTCCCTTCTTTTGGGCGGCCAAGGCAAAATGAATTGCATTGTCATCATGTTCAAAATGCAGCGGGTGCGCACTGCTTACAGGCTGAATGCCAGCATTGGCTAGAATTCGCTTTCCCCGCTTAGAGAGTCTAAAAACGTCTTCACCGATAAAGTATCTCTTATAGGCTTCAAGGTAGCCTGGAAGCGCCGGTTTAAAAAGGGGCCATTTTCACCGGTTTACCGGTCCCATGTGGTCCACCATAGCCGGTTTAAAAATGGACACTTTAGCATTGCATAAAGGGTGACCTCGGCCATCGGCATTTTTGCCGAGCCGATGCCACCCCGATTTTTTTTCGAGTGATTAGGCTTTTTCTTTTTTAGCCTTCAACTTTGCTTGACGCTGAT
>DATBTE010000073.1:0-3269 GCA_036559425.1 Pseudobdellovibrionaceae bacterium
CTTTGAAAGATGCCAAATCTCAAATAAGTGCGGTGATGTTTCGCGGACATAATTCACGTTTAAAATTTAAAATTACAGATGGGATGGAAGTCATCGTTCGTGGGCGAATTTCTGTTTACGAACCTCGTGGCAATTATCAAATACTTTGCGAAATGATGGAACCCGTAGGTGCTGGAGCTTTACAAAAGGCTTTTGAGCAGCTTAAGGCTCAGTTGAAAGGCGAGGGTCTTTTTGAGGCCGCCCGTAAAAAAGTCATTCCACACATGCCTCGCCATGTGGCAGTGGTCACCTCTCCCACCGGGGCTGCGATTCGGGATATTTTGAACATTCTTTCCCGTCGTGCCCCCTGGCTTCCCGTGACTATTGTTCCCACCGTAGTTCAAGGTGAGACCGCAGCTACGCAAATTTGCGAAGCCCTCTTAAAAGCTCAAAAGCTTCCTGAGGTAGATGTGATTATCGTAGGTCGCGGTGGCGGCTCTATCGAAGACATGTGGTGCTTTAATGACGAGAAGCTCGCGCGCTTGATTGCGGCCTCTCCCATCCCTGTCATTTCCGCTGTCGGCCACGAGATAGATTTTACGATTGCGGATTTTGTGGCAGATCTTCGCGCTCCCACGCCTTCGGCGGCGGCGGAGCTTGTAGCGAAGAGTTCTCAGGAACTCACTAATAAACTTCAGCAGCTACAAAAGCTTTTGAATCTTAATACTCAGAAGTATTTTAAAGTTTTCGAGCAGAAATTGCAGATGCTGACTAAGGGGCTCGTTGATCCGCAGAAGAAACTGCAAGATCTTATTTTGCGGAATGATGATTTAGTGGAACGCTTGCAAATGGCCAGTGATCGTCTGCTTTCTGAGCGTCGTTATAAATTGCAAATTCTTGATGAGCGTATCGGCTCACCTCAGGATCTTATTCAGCAAAAAGCCAAAGAGTTGGAGTATCTTTCTCAGTGTATGGGAAAAGGTTTGGCCTTGGGCTTAGAGCGAAAGAAGTCTGTTCTTGGACGGTGGATGTCTGTTTTGGAAAGTTTGAGCCCATTGAAAGTGGTGGAAAGAGGCTATTCCATTGTTAAGAAAGAAAATGAAGTGATTAAAAGCACGGATCAAGTAAAAGCCGGTGATCTTTTGCGTATTACCTTAGCACAAGGATTGCTTGAGGCCCGTGTAGAAAATGTTATTAAATAAGTAGGGAGCATCCCATGGATTTTGAAAAAAAATTAAGTCGCCTTGAAGAGATCGTGAATAAAATGGAAAAGGGAGACTTGGCCTTAGAGGAATCTTTGAGGTTTTTTGAAGAGGGCGTAAAACTCTCTCGCGAGTGTCATCAAAAGTTGAACGATGCCGAGTCTAAAGTGAAATTACTGGTGAGTATGGATCAAAACGGCAAAGCCACTACGACTCATTTTTCCGCTGACGAAGCTTAAGGATTCTTCTTGGACCTCATGATTCAATTTGAAGAAGAGCTTAAGAAAAGAATTAAAGTCGTGGATGACTATATTCATCACTATTTTTCTCATTTAGATTTACCACCAGGTCTGCCCGTACTAGAGCTGAAGAAATCAATGTATTACTCCGCTGGAAGCGGTGGAAAAAGATTTCGCCCAGTTTTATCACTTTTGATCGCAGAGCTTTTTTCAGTTCCTGTTTCCCGCATCTTGCCCTTTGCAACAGCGGTTGAACTTATTCATACGTATTCTCTGATTCACGATGATCTACCCTGTATGGATAACGATGATTTCCGCCGTGGTAAATTGACCAACCATAAAGTTTATGGGGAAACTATCGCATTGCTTGCGGGGGATGCCCTATTGACCGAAGCGTTCTTGTTAATCGCCAAAGAATATAAAGACAATGGCTTCTTAGCGGCTCAATTATGTGAGCATTTGTCTCGTGCCGCAGGAGTGCGTGGCATGGTGGGTGGCCAGGCTATTGACTTGAAGGCAAAAAATCTGACGGTCGAAGAATTGACTCATCTTCATAATTTAAAAACGGGCCGGATGATTCAAGTGGCCGTAGAAGGTGCTGCCCTTGTTTCAGGAGCAAGCCATTCTGAAATTGAGAATCTGGCTATGTTTGGTGAATATTTGGGGCTTGCTTTCCAAATCGCTGATGACATTTTAGATCATGACGAAAAAGACCAAGAAGAGCGCAGTTTCGTGGGCCTTCTGGGGATAGAAGCGACGAAGAAGTATTTGCACGATGTAAGCGAAAAGGCTCTCAAAGCACTGCATAAAGTTTCTCACCGTTCAGCGATTCTGGAACATATGATTGAATTCAATCGCCAACGCCAAAAATGAGACTGGATCTTTATTTGGTTCAAAAACAATTGGCTTTTTCACGTTCCCATGCGCAGGAGCTGATCCGAGCCAATCAAGTTTATCAGATAAAAAACGACAAAAAAATCATTTTAAAAAAATCCAGCCAATTAGTGGATGAAGCTCAAGATCAGATCTTTATAGAAGCAGGGCCCGCGAACCGTTTTGTTTCGCGAGGGGGCTTGAAGCTTGAGGGTGCTTTGAAGCACTGTCAGCTCTCTGTGAAAGGGTGGAATGTCTTGGACGTGGGAATTTCCACAGGAGGCTTCTCAGATTGCCTACTTCAAGCGGAAGCGGGTTCAGTTCTAGGGGTCGATGTGGGCCATGGACAACTCCATCCTTCTCTATTGGCGAAAAAACCTTACTTGCAGCATATTGAGGGCCTCAATGCCCGGGAAATCGATCAAGATCCTCGAGTCAAGGGGGTGATGCCAAAAGAGGGCTTCGATCTTATTGTTATGGATGTTTCCTTTATTTCGATCACTTTAATTATTCCGCAACTTGTTAATCTACTGAAGCCTGAGGCTTTCTTATTGAGCCTTGTAAAGCCGCAGTTTGAGGTGGGCCCAGAGGGTCTTGGAAAAGGAGGATTGGTGAAAGATCCTAGACTCTATTCTGTGATTGAAGATAAAGTGAAGAAGCTTTGCGAAAGCTCTGGGATGAGCGTAAAGGATTACTTTAATTCACCAATCGAGGGAAAAGATGGGAATCGCGAATTTTTCATTTTTGCTCAAAAGAAAAAAGCATAAAAAGAATCAGCAAGAAAATCAGAAAAGAAACTATTACAGGTTCTTAATCTTAAACCTTTTTTTAATAACTGCTTGCCAAAATCTACCTTCGGCGTCAGCGCCGGTGCCGCCTCCTAAATATGAAGCGCAAACTCTCCCGCCTCAGGTATCAGCTCCTGAAGTGCCGGTTTCTGCCTCTTCTCCAATCCCAGCCATTCCTAAAATTGGCT
>DATBTE010000074.1:0-4073 GCA_036559425.1 Pseudobdellovibrionaceae bacterium
TTTTCGTAGGCAGGTTGATACTTTGGATTGATTTCAAGAGCTGCTTTTAACGACTCCAGGGCTTCGCTATTTTTCTTACTCATAAGCTGTGCGCTTCCAAGTAAATAAAAGCCCTCATAGTCTTTAGAATCTTTTGAGGTGAGCATGTTAGCCACCTTAATCATATTTGCAGCTTCCTTTTTCTTTTCATGTGTAACGGCCAGCAAAAGGAGTCCTTTGCGATTTAGTTTGTCGATATTTTTCCAAAGCAGTTCTGTAACCTTGTCATACTCTCCCTTTTTGAAAGAAGATTCCGCAGTTTCGAGGACATTTTTATCTGTTGGAGAGGATGAGGCGTGGGCTGGGCTTTTGGCCATGTTACTGGCTAAAGCTGTGAGCTGAAATGAGACAACAGCTGCGACAAAGGCCAGTCCTATCAAGCTTTTGTAAACTAGGGGTGTATTCATATGGTATATTATTACCTAAATGGCCCTCTTAGACCTAGTGCAGAAATCAAAAAAACAGTCCAGTTTATTGAGTCACCATGGGCAGGCCGTGGTGGAATATGTGCTCATGCTGGTAGTGAGCGTCGCTATGGTTATGGCCCTCGGATATCAGATATTCAAACCATTCCAAGCGTTTCTAAAAAGCTATATGGGAGATTATATTCAATGCCTTTTAGAAACAGGCGAGCTTCCGGCACTTGGAAATCCGGACTCTCAAGCCCTCCTTGAAGATGCAAGTTGTAATGCGCAATTTCAGGCGGCAACGCTTTCTGGGGGACGACCCTCAAAGTCTGCGAACTCGGCGAATCCTAATCAAGAGTTGCAATCCAAATCAGCATCTGAGTCTTCAAGTTCTCAGGGCGGTGGTGGAGGAGGCGGTTCGGGACCATCGCCATCCTCCCGCGGAGGAAATTTGCTAGTTAGCTCTATGAAGAAAAAAAATGCTACGGAAAGTAAGGGAGGATTAGATAATAAAGTTACTGAAATCTCTCTTGCAGAAAAGAGCCAGTTTTATAATAGAAAAAACTCTTACTCTTCAGATGCTGCTCTGCTTGCAGCTAAGACCACTCAGGTAGGTATTGCTGGAATGACTGAGGATGAAAAAAGAAAACAAGAACGTAAAGAGGAAAGTCGCAGGACAGTGGCTTCTGGCGAAAATATGGGCCCTCCTTTGAAAAAAATCCCAATTAAAAAACCTGAAGTGAAAACCTCAGGTGAGATTGAAGATCCGCCTTTTACTTTTGGTAATTTTTTGAAATTTCTTTTAATAGCGGCCATAGTAATAGCCCTCATTGTGGTGATTGGAAGTCAGGTTCTCAAAGTTATAAAAAGTCAGGAGAAATAGTTCAACACACTGCAAGTATAATTGTTTCTGGCGCGTTGGAAATTTCTTCAAATGCCATCTTAACTTACCTATAATTTTCTATATTGCTTGCAAGAGTTTTCTAATTGCTAGATATCAATGCTCGGAAATTGATTTGGGGGGCCTGAGTGAAGAATGTGATTGAGATCAATCGCAAAAAAGTGTTTATGCGTCATGAAGTGTCTCAACTGCTTCCATTGATTTATCGCTTAACCGAAGAATCTCAGCAAGAAGTCCGTAAGATCACTAATTTTATCGAAGCTTATACCGACAAGAAATGTCTTGCCGTACAAGAACTCCAGGGCCGATTGGACGAAATTGTCAACAATTGGCAAGCTAAGATTGAAAAGCTTGGCGGTGAGCCAAAGGGGCTTTGGCTTGCTGACTTTGACAATGGACACGGGTATTTTTGTTGGAAGTTCCCAGAAACCGAGATTTGTTTTTGGCATGGTTACCAAGACGGCTTCATGGGGCGTACCTTGATTACAGAAAAAAGCAGGCCCGAAATTTATGAGAATAGCAATAGCCCAAATCAACCCGACGCTTGGTGATTTCGAATATAATTCAGAAAAAATCTTAGAATATATAAGGCGTGCGCAAGAAAAGGAATGCGAACTTGTCGTTTTTCCTGAAAGCGCACTCTTTGGCTATCATCCTTATGACCTCCTTGAAAGAACCAAACTTGTTCTCAAACAAGAAAAGTATCTTCAGAAGATCCATAAGCAAATTCCCAAAGGCATCGGCATTTTACTTGGAGCTTTTACTCGCAACCCCTCGCTCAGAGGAAGACCTTATTTTAACTCCGCAGCATTCTTAGTTAAGGGTCAAAAGGTTCAGTTTTTTAATAAACAGCTTTTGCCGACGGGGGATGTGTTTGATGAAGCTCGTTTTATTCAGCCTGGAAGCATGAAGAAAAACTATCTCAATTTTAAGGGCAAACGTTTCTTCGTTACCATCTGTGAGGATATTTGGGCTTGGCCAGACCACCGTGGTGTTTCCCCCTATTTTAAAAATCCTATTAAGGATGTTAGTAAAAGAAAAGTCGACTTGGTTATCAACTTAAGCGCTTCTCCCTTTTTTCCGGGAAAGTTGAAGCAACGAGAGTATATGACTAAAAAGACAGCCCAGTATTTTAAAGCTCCTATTTTATATGCCAATCTAGTGGGCGCCCAAGATGAGGTTATTTATGATGGTGGCAGCTTCATATTGGATCAGAAAGGGAAGGCCCTTCTTCGCTGCCATCAGTTTGAAGAAGACTTAAATGTTTTAAATTTAGAAACTTCAAAAGCCTGGTCACCCGCTGAGGTGATGCAGGGACCTGAGGCTCTGCGTAAGGCCATCGTATTAGGGATTCGTGACTTCTGCCGTAAGACAGGCTTACAGAAGCTTCACCTGGGATTGAGTGGTGGCATTGACTCGGCTGTAGCAGCTTGCCTTGCTGTCGAGGCGCTAGGAGCTGCGAACGTGGTCGGCTTGGCGATGCCCGGACCTTTTAGTGCACCGGAAAGTTTAAAGCTTGCAGAGGGGTTGGCTAAGAACCTGCAGATAAAACTAAATGTAGCGTCTATTGGAGAGAGTTATCAGGCTTTACTCAAAACTCTGGAAGAATCTTTTGGACTTAAGGATTTTGGAATAACCCATGAAAATCTTCAGGCTCGGTTGCGCGGCATGATCTTGATGGCATACTCCAATGATAAGAACTCTTTGCTTATTTCCACGAGCAACAAAAGTGAGTATGCTTCTGGTTACTCCACTCTCTATGGTGACATGTGTGGCGGATTAGCGCCTTTGGGTGATTTGACTAAGAAGCAAGTTTATGAATTAGCGAAAATCTATAATGCTCAAGACGCTATTATTCCTGAAGCAATTATTGAGCGTCCGCCGACTGCGGAGCTTCGGCCAAATCAAAAGGATCAGGATACTTTACCACCCTATGATTTGCTGGATGCCTCAGTGGTAAATTTAATAGAGCATTGGGGATCTGTAAAAAATGCCACAGATCGATGGCTGTTGCCTGTGATTTTGAGAACTGAATTTAAACGCTGGCAAGCTCCGCCAATCTTGAAAGTCTCAGAGCATTCGTTTGGCAGGGGTCGACGTTGGCCAATCGCGCATAAAGCTTCTGAGTCTATTTGATTATTTTAATTTTTTGTAGATTCAGAGCTAAAGCAAGCCTCCGAATAAATCCATTTGCTTTGGCTGACGGATAATTTGAGGGAAGCGAAGCTCTGCCTTTCCTGTAAGCGCCACAAGATTTGCCACTTGGGGCGCTTGACCTGCAACAGAAATTCTTTTCATCATCTGAAAGAATAGCTGACCACAATATGAAGCATCTGCCTCGGCTCTATGGAAGTCCGCACTAGGAATTTTTAAGTATTGAATAAGCGTGCCAAGTTTATAGTTTGGCAATCCGGGAAATACTTTTCTAGCAATAGGGAGACTGTCGATAATGATTCCTTTTGGTGCGCTAGTCTCATGTCTTTTAATATCCGCAGTTAAAAACTGAGCATCGAAAGGAGCATTATGAGCCACTAACATATCGTCGCCGCAAAACTCTGCAAAGGAAGGAAGGATTGAATCGATCAATGGCTTGCCTTTAACCATGGCATCAAAGATCCCATTTACTTTAGAGGCCCCTGCTGGAATAGGCCTAAGGGGATCGATCAAGGTTGAAAAAATAGCCTCAGGTTCGCCATTCACAAAGCGAACGGCTCCAATTTCAACAA
>DATBTE010000075.1:0-10900 GCA_036559425.1 Pseudobdellovibrionaceae bacterium
ATGCTCAACTTCACTTTATTTAGAGGAAGACACCGACCAATGGATCGCAAGCTTCAAAAAGGGCAAGTCCTTATTGAAGGGCTCCTTCTGATGCTCTTTCTTGTCAGTGTTTTAGTGGTACTGATGAATTTTACTAAAAAACAAAATGAGGTCTTTAAAAAAAATGAACTTCCTACAAAACTTAAATATCAAAATAGATAAGACTCTCTTAATTGTCTTTGTGATTTTTGGCCTTGTAATTATTTTGAAAAGTTTTCTGCCCACAGAAAAGAACGATGATAATGTCAAAGACAGTTCTCAAGAGAGTTTTGATGTCGATACCATGATTCCTGCTGGGTATATGCTCATTCCTTTAGAGTTTAGCAACGCTGAATCCCTGGCTTCACTCTCAGGCCAATTTTCAATCGTGGATCTGTACGCTACTAGCGAAAAAGGCAAACGAGGTTTTAAGGTGGCTTCCGCGGTGAAACTGCTGCGGGCGCCCCTCAATCCTCAACAATTCGCAGTGCTTGTCAAAGAAGAAGACAGCGCAAAGATTGTGGCCATGGAAGGCCCTTTCTTTGCTGCTCTCAAAAATCCCCACGAAGCAGCGAAGTCTTCGGCGAAAAAATCAGTTGGGAATCCTCTCATTATCCATTATGGAGAATAGAACTCATGTTGCGAAAATTTCTTCAGCCATTTTTAATTCTGGCCTCAATAGCAGGTGGAGCAAAACCCGCAAGCGCTATTTTATTTCAAGCCCCTACAGCGAGTTCTGAAGACTTTCATAAATATGCGCTCCGGAAAAATCAACAGACTTATACACAATGGATGCAGGAAAACACCCTTAAAAATGATAGCGAAGCCCACCCTCAAGTCCTTGAGTTTTCACAACAGGCTTTAAAGGGAGGCTCCAGCAAACAAGCCATGAATGATTGGAATCTCCTTCTTCGCAGTATCGACATTAATAAAGCGGACCGCGAAGTTTTCACACTGCTTGCCGAGAAGCTCAAGTGGCAGACAGCGCTCTGTCGTTATCTGCTTTTGGATCCTGAACTTGAAAGCATTTTGGAAAATCCAGACCTCGCGCGAAAGTGTCTATCCCAGGCTTCGTCGGTGCTCTCAACTTTGTCTAACGTACTGAATGTCGGAGATTTACTTGTCGTCGATGGGAAAGTTTTTAATCGTCACCAGCCGCCTACAAAATTGATGACAGGAACTTATCAATGGCGAATTATTTCGAATCTGCAAGAGGACCGTCGCTTTGTGGGAACGGCAGAGGAGTTTTTAAAACAAAATTTTGTTCTGCAGAACTGGGTGAGCGGCGACTGCGGTGATTATAAATTCGATCACAAGGATTTTAGTCTTCTTTTGCAATCTCAGATTTACTTCAACGAAGCTTGTATAAGTCCCGCTATGCCTCCGGAGAAAAACTTTTCTACTTGGACCGCCGAACACAAGAAGCTTATTTGGGGGCTCGGCATTCTGGCTGCGGGGATAACGGCTTTTCAGCTTAAAGATAAAACACTGGTTATCACTAGGCCGTAGAAAATGAGCTGATGCTGTTTACAATATATTTTTGCCATCAAAGACGAGTTCATGCAGTTTTTGATCTTCGAAAACTGTGTAGGTTTCTCCGATAGTTTCTCCCCGCCATGAATGAAATTCCGCGATCTCGCCTTGGAGGGCTGGGATTTTTGCTCGTGCACTTTCGGTAAGGGCTTTTTGATTGTCCCAAAATGAGGATCTGGCAACGGGAGAATCGCTTCCAAAATAAAGTGGAATACCGGAACGAGAGAGGGTTCCCCAAGGAAAGGCATACTTATAAAGATCGCCGAGTTTTTCTTTGAGCCATACGCGATCACTCAGCCAATGGCAAGGTTGCATATGGCAACGAACATGCAAGGCCTTTAATTTCTGAACGGTTTCTGGTCTTAAAACTTCAACGTGTTCCAGATTCAACCAGCCCGTGAACTGATTCGTCGCCATCACTTGGCGTGCGGCCAGAACCACTTGATGGGCAGCCTCATCGCCAATGGTATGAACCGCCACTTCGAAACCTTTGGACCAAGTTTTTTTAAGGAGAGTTTGCAGGTCCTCTGCCGTCCACGAAAATTTGTAATTCACACAATTGCATTTTGAAAGCCAAGCGGTATCGGAACCTAAAGTGCCATCAAAGAAGATCTTAATCCCCTGGGCTTTTAAGTGCGGAGTTTCTTGCGACTTTGCTTTTTCTAAAAGAGCCAACACCTCATCGATGTCCTTAGGATGCTCGCAAAGAAAATTCTCTTGAACATACAAAGTGAGTTCTCCCGCCAGTTCTAGATCTAGAGCGGCTCGCCACTGTTGCTCGTCACAGGTCATATCACGAATATGTGTGAAACCTGCTTGATTGAAAATAGCGCAACCCTGTTTGAGGGATTGGCGAATTTGCATATCAGAAAGTTTTGGCAAAGAGGAGTAAGCTTTAAAGTGTTCTTCTTCCTGCAAAATTCCAGGATGATTGGCTTCAAAACCAAGTTGAGTTAACGCCATAGAGTTCAGCCACGAACAATGGCCATCGGCTCTCTGGAGCATGGCCGGAAAATGAGGGAAGCACTGATCAAGAATTTCTTTGCTCGGAAGTTTTTTATCTGGCCATTTGTTATGATCCCAGCCAAAACCGACAAGCCATTGGCCACGGAAATACCAAGGCTCCACTTTGATTTTTGCGATATCTTCGGCGCTCGCTAAATCATAGAGTTGCAAGCCGACGGCGATTTGTCCGGTCCCAAGCCAGTGAACATGGGAATCGTAAAGATGAGAGACTTTAAAAAACATAAGCCCCTTTGTTTTAGCAGAAGGGCTTTATTTAATTAAGTGTTAATTTGAAAACTAACGGCTGCCCGCAGGCACCACAACTCCGTTAGGAATGGTTGTGTTCGTGGAGCCGGAGACACCAGGCGCAGGTAGGACTCCGTTACCGCCTCCATTAAACCCACCACCAATGCTTATGCCGCCACCAATGCTGACTTGACCGCCGAGACCGCCGCCAAGATAGCCAGAGGAAGCTCCACCCATTTGGACTTGTTGGATTCTATACATCAAGTTTTGAAGTTCAACGTTAAGCCCCATCAAAGTTTGCTGACGAGCCATCTGATTTTGCATCTGCTGCTGATAGTGTTGCATGTAGAGCTGCTGCTGCTGTTGTTGCATTTGCATCATGGCCTGTTGCATTTGCATCGAGCCTAAACCACCATCCATCATTCCAGGATAGCCACCCATTCCAGGATAGCCCCCACCCATTCCAGGATAGCCCCCACCCATTCCAGGGAAGCCTCCACCCATTCCAGGGAAGCCTCCGCCCATTTGGGGGTAGCCGAATCCAAAGCCGCCACCGAAACCACCGCCCATCATACCAGGGTAGCCGCCTCCGCCGAAGCCGCCATTAAGTCCCCAGGGTCCCATGCCGCCATTGTACATTCCGCCACCCCAAGGGTTGCCGAACATTCCGTTGGGATACCCGAAAGGACCATTCATGCCGACGTTGCCATAAAGGCCCCCGCTCGCACCGAAAGGTCCCATGCCACCCATAGTTCCGTAAGGGAAGCCGCCACCACCGACAGCACCGGCACAACCGAAAGCTCCACCACCGACTCCGCCACCAAGAGCTCCATAAAGTCCATTTGCTAAAAATGGAAGGCCATAACCCCAAGCAGGGTATGCCTGAGTGGGCCAACCTAAATCTGAATTATAGCGAGCCACCATTTTATTGGTTTGGTAGCCCATGTACGTAGCCATTAAACCCACTCCGACATTGGCCGCGACACCGGCCCAATCTGGCCCTTGGCTTTCCACCTGATAACCACTGCCCCTCGCCATACAAGTTAAGCAGATGTCCCCTTCAGTTCCGGCTTGTCTGTCTTCTTTGTAGCGAGCTTTTGCTTCACGCAAAGTCTCAGGCAACTCATCCTTGTAACGCTCAATGCGCTCTTCAGATTTTGCGATGTCGTCCTGAGTTTTTTGATAATCCAAAGTGTCTTTCCGATACGAAGCTAAACCCCGCTTACATTCATTTGGAGTATAACGGCCTCGATCGGAAGAGGAATAAGGAGCGGTACTACAGACCCTGCCATCGATACCACCTTTGACTCCTTGAATACAAACTTGAGCCCATTGCTGAGGACTAAATCCTGAAAGAGGAGTAAGATTGGCCTGAGCAGTTTCTCCGCCACTTTCCGCTCTTGGGAGTTCTTCTCCATCATCACTGCCGCGTACTTTGGAACGTGTCTTGGGAATTTTATCAGTATCATAATCTCCACAAAGCCGAGAGTTATCCATATGGCTAAGAATCGAATCAGAGTAACGACCATCCACCACGTTGGTAATCGCATCTCTTGCTTTATCGATGCTCTTCTCCAAAGTGCGGAGCTTACGTTTCATCTCGCGAAGTTTTGCTTCTTCGTCAGCTTTTGCTCTTTTGATTTCATTGTAATCTTCCAGGTAACTAGAAGCTCCTTCGCCAGCCTGAGCATTGTAGGGACAAGCTTGTTGCCCCATTGCTTGACCGGTACCCCAGGCCATTTGAGCATTTGCGGACAGAGAAGGCAGAGTCAATGTCGACACTGCTAAGGCTGCCAATCGCGTTCCGAATTTCATAGTTGCTCTCCTGAATCGAAATAAAATACACTTCTGTACTTGCTGATCTGTATTTCCGCTATACACAGCTCATCGTCAGGAGGAGACCAAGACTTGACTATCTTTTGGTCAAATCTGTGAAGGAATATGGAATCTAGACCAAAATCCTTATGGAGTCGTCATCCGTGACAACTTATACTTTCCAATCCTACACTAAGTTTTATGGCGAAGCATTTAATTCTTTGCGTAGACGATGAACTGGACAATGTAGATGCCTTAGAAAGACTCTTTCGCAAGCATTACACTGTACTAAAGGCGACCTCCGGCGCACAAGGGTTAGCAATCCTAGGCGAAAATCCAGACGTGGCTCTGATTATCTCAGATCAGAGAATGCCCAATATGACAGGTGTGGAGTTTTTGGAAAAAGCCCAACTCTCTCATCCTAAGGCTCTGCGCATTCTTCTGACTGGATACACCGATATTGAATCCGTTATTCAATCCGTGAATCAAGGACAGATCTATCGTTACCTGACAAAGCCCTGGGACTCGACGGACTTGCTCAACACTGTTGACCACGCGATTCAAAAATACGAGGTTTCAAAAGAGCTCGAAAAGAAAAATACGGAACTCGCCGCGGCTTTGCATGAGCTCAAGAGTTTGGATAAAGCAAAGAGCAATTTTATGATTTTGATTAATCACGAGTTGAAAACGCCGCTGACTTCCATTTTAAGTTTCATTGGATTATTGAATGAGACCCAGATGGATGATGAACAGAAACTTTTTGTGAATCGAATTTCTCGGGCCGCTGACAAGCTTCGCAGCATTATCGATGATGTATTGTTGATTGTTCATGCGGAAACCAATCAATTAAAAGTCCATCTGTCTCCTGTTTCTTTCTCCGGGGTAGAGAAACTCCTCAATCCCGAAGTCAGCAATGTGCTGATGTACAAACACCAGAGCTTATTAGAGAAAAATATGGGGAGTTCCGTTTCCGCCGATCGTGAATTGATTCGTCAGGTTCTCAATCGTCTCATTCACAATGCGGCCAAGTTTGGCTATGACAATACGGAAATCACTATAGAGGCTACCAAGAAGAATGAGAAAATTATTTACTCAGTGTTCAACAAAGGACCTCGCATCGAAAGCTCGGTGATTGATAAAATTCTTCGTCCATTTTTCATAGATGAGGACGTCATGAATCATTCGACTGGTATGGGACTGGGACTCAACATCTGCCAATCAATCCTTAATCTGCACCAATCAAAATTAAAAATTGAAAATACCGACGAGGGTGTGTGCGTCTCCTTTAACTTACCCGCAGTTTAATATCTCTTCCCCCTCCTTCTTAGACTCGGACAGAACCATCCGGCCTCCGAACTCCAAAGCCTCGTTATTTTTCTCTCAGCCGAGTTTGCCTTTTGCAGAAAAGATTTTAGGGGTGTCTATGCGATTTTTATTCATTATTTTTTTATCTATTCAGGCTCACGCAGAGCCTTTGCTATTGAAAATCGGAGACGATCACAAACTCCCCTTACCGGCGAATCACCGAGTTTGGATTCAGAATCGCAAAATTCTTTCTGTTGCCACTCGCGGCGGTTTCTTGGTCTTGAATGGCAACGGCGAAGGCTTCACCACTTTGCAAGTGGGGACTAAAAGTTATCAAGTTCAAGTCATTCAGCCATTGAAAAAGACCCTATTGCAAAATTTTGAAAAGGAACTTCACCACATCTTAGGTCTTCGTCTGATTATTAAAAAATACCAAGTAACGGTTTCCGGGAAACTCTATCGCTGGGAAGATTGGTTGCAGCTTGCGAAAATTAGCGAAGAAACCGGCGTTACTTATGCTATGAGTGCCGAAATCCCCGCGAGCCTTCAAGCTAAAGCTCTCTCCCACTGGCAACAGGAATTTTCAGTGGCGGGCCTGCCCCCCGTGCCTATTCATTTTGCCCACCCCCTCCAGGCGCGCTTGGCAATAGACCCCCAGCAATTTGCAAAATATGAAGCCATCTTAGGAAATTTTGGCGTGCTGCTTGAAAAAGACTCTCAGGCCCTGGATATAGCGCCCGTGGTGAAAGTGCAAATCACCGTGGCTGAAGTGCGCAGAGACTTCGCACTCAACTACGGATTGCAATGGCCCTCAGGATATTCGGCAACTATTCTGGCGAATGGTCAAAAGGAATTCGAGAATCTGATGCTGAATGCAACCGCCTTTGAACACCAAGGCCGCGGGAAAATTTTAGCAAGCCCTAATCTCCTTTGTCGCAGCGGTAAAGAGGCCGAGTTCCTGGCCGGTGGTGAGTTCCCGATCAAAATGAAAACTTTTAAAATGCAGGACGTGGTCTGGAAAAAATATGGAATTCTGCTCAAGGTAAAGCCTAAAGCGGATTCCTCCGGGCGTATGAGTATTGCCATTGAAACTGAGGTGTCTACCATTGACAATAGCCGCAGCGTTGATGGCATCCCCGGGCTTCTTACCAATCGCATCTCGAGTCACTTCGACCTTGCTCACTCTCAGACCATCGTGCTTTCGGGTTTAATCAAGAATGAAGAGGGAAAATCCACAGAAGGACTTCCTTTGTTAAGTCGTATTCCAATCCTAGGAGCCCTTTTTTCCAGCCGTGACTTTAAAGAAAATCGCACCGAGTTGGTGATTCTCGTTCGGCCTACCATTGTAAAAGAAAATGCCACCGAGCCCCCTTCAGACTCCCCCGCACATTTGAGAGACTTGAAATATGAATAATAATCTACAAAATATTTTTAATCAGACTCAAGAGAGACTTCGAAAAATATCAGATCGTGGCTACGGCCATGAAGACTCTTGGCGCACGCAAAATGCCGAGAAGTTCAAGCAGTCTCTGGAAGAAATTCTGAAGCCTGCAAGCGAAGAAACCCGCCGCCGAATTTTGGCCGAATATTTCTCCTGCGGGCCCTTAGAAGACATTTTGCAGGATTCGGAGATCACCGAAATCCTCGTTAATGGACCTGCTTCTATTTGGTTTGAAAAACAAGGACATTTGCAACGACATCCTGACTTTTTTCTGTCAGAAGCGAGTTATACAAATTGCTTGCATCGACTTTGTGAACAGGCTCATTGCCAAAGCACGGTAGAACATCCAGCAACGACTGGGCACTTTAAGGAGTTTCGTTTGACGTTGGTGCGCCAGGAGCTGACTCACAATCATCATCATCTTTCCTTGCGACGGCATCCAAAAAGTCCCTGGACATTGGAAAGACTTCAAGAACAAAACTGGGCAGGTGAAGAGGATATTAAAAAACTACGGAAGCTTATTGAAAAGAAGAAAAGTTTTCTCATCGTCGGCAGCACCGGGACCGGAAAAACTTCTTTGATTAATGCCCTTCTGCAAACGATTCCGACCAATGAAAGAGCTATTGTAATTGAAGACATCCCAGAGATCGAGCTGCCAAATTCCGCTTGTATGAAAATGATCACCCGCGAAGACCCCCAAGGGCTGCTGAAGACCATTGATCAAAGTGAGCTGCTCAGGCACTCTTTGCGCTTACGCCCTGATCGAATTGTGATGGGAGAAATTCGCGGCGCTGAAGCCAAAGATCTTTTAATGGCTTTAGCCACTGGTCATGATGGAAGCTTTGGGACATTGCATGCCAACGATCCGCGGCAAGCTTTGATTCGTTTAGAAATGCTTATTCAAATGGGCGCGCCACAGTGGAATCTTCAAGCCGTAAGACGACTGATACACTTAAGTTTGGATTGTATCCTCATGGTCGAAAAAACTCCTGAAGGAAATAGAAAATTCCAGGGGGCCTACAAAATATGCTCCCTGGAAGAAAACGGTTTTTTAATTGAAAAAGTCTAAATAGGAGAGAGCGGGCGCTCTTCTTCAGCCAGATTTCTCATTTTTGCTGGAGTGACTGGAAAGTACGACTGGTCCTCTTCCATTCTTTTCAATGTTTCTTCCGACCTTGGTCCTTCGCCTTCTTTAGCCACAGTCCTTGGGTTAAAGAATTTCTCCGCCAATTCATCGACGACTCGGGCCCGCGCCCCTTCTTTGAAATTCTTATAAGTTGATGGCTCAGCGCTACGACCATTCGCCAGGGAACTGAGACTTACACGGTCCTGGATATTTAAAGGTTTTTGTGTAGGTCGGCCATAATCGGGAGCTCCAGGGCGAACTGGTTGTGAGCTTTCGACGTCGGTAGCTACGACCCTTCTGCTGGGCGGTAATATACGACTGATCTTTTCCAATTCTCACCTCCATGTGAGTTCATATCTCCGTATCGGTCTGAAACGTTTAAACTTGAGACGTTTCTCGGAGACTTCTGTAAAACTAGACTTTAAACGCTTCCATTTATTTCAGTCCTAATTTCGTACTTGTGGTTTGTATATATATGTTACTTTACCAAATAACCGATATATTTGATATTTCTAAAATCAAATATGCTCTTGTCGGTGGCTATGCTTTAGCCCTTCACGGTCTTGTGAGAGCCACAATGGATGTGGATCTTGTTTTAAATTTAAAGCAAAGTGATTTTGAACAGGCCGAGACCGCATTAGGCAAAATAGATCTTCAATCTCGATTACCCATAAGAGCTCAAGACATCATAAAAATGCGTAAAGAGTATATCGAAAATAGAAATTTAATAGCCTGGTCCTTTGTGGATTATAAAAATCCTACAAGATAGGTAGATATTATCATAACTAAAGACCTAAGGGACATGGAAATAGAAAAAATCTCCGTGGGTGGACGAAAAATTAAATGAAAAAAAATAGCCGATCTGCCAGAAGGCACTTAACAACGATTTCGCCTGAAGAAGCTCCTCGCTTTTTGGAAGACATTAGAACAATGGCAAGTGAAATAGACGAGCCAACGACGGCAATTAGTCTAAGAATTCCCGGAAATATTCTAAGAGCTCTAAAGCTTAAAGCGAAGGCTGATGGGAAAAAATATCAGTCTTTGATAGTTGAATACCTAGAAAGAGCCTTCGCGAGAAGTAAGATGCTATTGGTTATCAAGCCTAAACAACATTTTTACCAAGGAATAGGCTCACCATCGCGGAAAAGGCCGCCATTAGGTCCGCCTTTGGGAAGAGTGGCTGCCCAAATAATTCCTTTAATCCCTTGTTCTATGGAACGTTCCGCATTCGGTCCGCCCATATCCGTGCGCACCCAACCGGGGCAAACAGCATTCACGCAAATATCTGAACCTTGAGCCTCGGAAGCAAAAATATTTGTCACCATATTCAAAGCAGTTTTAGAAATTCTGTAACCTGCATAGGCGGTTTGCGGTTGAGACAGCTGGCTCATTCCACTGGAAACGTTAACAATGCGACCATAACCCTCCTGTTTCATCAGTGGGAATATTTTTTGTATCAAAAGAAAAGGGCCTAATGTATTCGTAGTAAATGTTTTTTGAATCGTCGAAGCTTTTGTTTTAAAAACGGAGGAGCTTCCTCCATCTTCACTGTCAGCCATGATCCCGGCATTATTTACAAGTACATCTACAAAACCGTACTCTCTGCGAATCTGTTCCGCAAAATCGTTAATGCTTTTTTCTTGAGAAGTATCAAGTGACATTGGCACGACATCCAAGTCTTTCATTTTCAACTCATTCACTTGTTTTTGAGCTTTATCAGGAGTGCGCATGGCCATAATTACTTTGTAGCCCCTTTGCGCAAGAGCCTCACTTATACCTAACCCCAATCCTCGACTTGCCCCTGTTACGATTGCTATCTTTTTCATGTTAAATCCTTGGGTAAATGCTTTTCTATTTTAACTCATATAAGCATCGGGTCGCTTCGTTGTCTTCCAATTTTAAATCACGTTAATAATATTTTTTAAACCAAAAATATTATCGTTTAAAATTCACATCGCCTTGCTAGGTTTTTTGATAGGTTCTGTTAAGGACTTGGTACTACCAAAGTCCTGGTAAGTGGGCAACCAGGCTATAAACTTGGAGTTGCGTGCAAGGACGAAAATTAAAGGCAGGATTCTAAGTCCAGTTTGCTTGCCGCTTAGTTTATAGTCTTGAAAAAGTTCTTAAGAGTGAATGAACTGAGATCATGTGCTTAAAAGTCAGCGATCCGAGCATTTACTATTTATTACTGCTGCTAATCCTCGGTCTCATTCATACTTTTCCGCTTTGGAATCTGCGCGAAAACCTAGCCGGAGGTTACGGAGACCCCATGGCCCATGCAGCCATCGGGGGATGGTACTGTGGCAATGTCCTGACTGGTAACTTTAATTCAACACAGTTTATGGCTCCTTCTGGAGCGGATCTCTCAGGAAACTATGACAGTCCATTTCCCTTTGTTTTAACCTGCCCTT